>NZ_JAAAPK010000003.1:900000-1124764 GCF_009909105.1 Corallococcus exiguus | reverse complement strand
TATGGGGGGCGTGACTTCGGCATCGTGGGACCCTTTTCGCACAGCGGGTGGGACTCCACGAAACCGGGGCAACTTCAGAGAAAAAACAAAAGCCCAGCAACCCCGTAGGATTGCTGGGCTTTCAGTGGCGAGGAGTACGGGACTTGAACCCGTGGCCTCCGGCGTGACAGGCCGGCGTTCTAACCAACTGAACTAACTCCCCGTAAGCGGGGCACCGCTCTACCGCCGATCCGTGGATGAGTACAAGAGGAATGAGAGCCCTCATTCTGGGCGGCGAGCTCAGCGGGGGAATGGGACGGGGGCTCGCCTCCACGACGAGCCCCGCGCCGTGACTACGGAGGGGGCAGCGGCTGCCAGTTCGGATCGGGCCAGACGAAGGGGTTTCCACCCTGGCCCGGAGTCGCATTGCCGAAGAAGCGCTGGCAGCCCGCGACGTTCTCGGATCCCCCGCGGAGCTCCCAGAAGCCAGGGCAGACGTCCCGAGGGATTCGCGTGCGGCAGTCCTCCATCGTCCGCTCGCCCGCGCCAGGCTGCGCGTAATAGGCGCTCACGAACTCCCACGCGATGCGCTGGAAGGCCCGGACGGTCGTCGCGTTCTCTCCAGACGGCACCCGGGCCCCTTCGGGCGACTCCCGGAACACGGCGGCATGGTGGACCGCGGCCATGTAGTACGACCCCAGGGACGTCAGGTGGACGTTGTCGCTGAAGAGCACGTTGAGCTTCTGCGAGGTCGAACCGCTGATGCCAGGCACCTCGTTCGCGATGACTCGCTCCACCAGATGGACCAGGGCCGTGCTCCCAGGGAGCGCCACCACGCGGTCCGACCGTCCATCATTCTGCAACTTGAGGTTCACCTTGGAAGACACACACTCCCAGGCAGACCGGGCGTTCTTCTCATAGGTCATCCATTGAGACGGGTTGGATTTATCGATGTCCAGCCACGTGTGATAAAAGTATGTAACGGCCTGCGGGTTGCCGGCGATCAAGCGGTCATGGAAGTGCCGCAGGTAGCCGATGGTGTTCTCCCACTCGATGGTGCCCAGCAGGTCATGCCGCTCGGTGATGAGAAGGGTGTCGTACTTCTCTCCCGGGCCCAGCGTCTGGGGAGACAACAACTCCTGGACCACGTTCATGCTGTCGCCCGAGCGGTTCTTGCCCGAGCGGTAACCCTCCCATCCGTTATTGCCCCAGGTCCGCACCCGCAGGGGTGAACCAATCACGTTCTGCTGGTTCCAGTTGAAGTCCTTGCCTCGACTCGTGGCGATGTCATCGAAGTGGTCGGGCATGGGGTTGTCGAGCAGGCTGTGTCCGGAGAAGAAGACCCGGGCGCTCGTGATGGAGGACGTCCCCGCATCGGGGCTGCCAGCATCCGGGACTCCTGCGTCATCTGGCCCGGCATCTGACTGCATCCCAGCGTCGTCCTGGGGATGCACTCCCGAATCGGGAGGGCCTTCCGCGGGAACGTCCTGGCCGAGCTGACCCGTACATGCGAGCCAGAGGGAGACCGCCAGGAATGCGCATGGCTTCAGTCTTGATGTGTTCACGGCCCCAAGCATAGATGAAGGCGCTCCATCCTAGATGGAACGGCCGGCCGGGCCTCCTGCTATGAATGCGTGACGCTCAAGGAGCCTCATGGGAAACGCATCCGGCAGACAGAAGCAGAAGCCGCTCATCCTCGGTCCAGCTCCTGGCTCCGGCATGGGCTCCTACGCGGTGGCGTTCGATGAGTTGGAAGACCGCGAACTCGCCACGCTCAAGGAGAGCGAGTCCCCTGATGCCTTCTACCTGCCGTGGAAGACCGGTGACGTCACGGAGGGCGATATCGATCTCACGACCGACACCCTCACGTATTTCTTCACCGCGAACCTGAGTGGTTGCAGCCTCTGGTACAAGTTCCAGGATGGCCGCATCCTCATCCGGCACGAGGCGCGCACTGACAGCGCCTCGCAGAACCTGCACAAGCTTGCCGGCTTCAAGTGCGTCGTCGACAGCAGCCTGAACCCGGACGACATCCAGCTCTCGGTCGACCCTGAGACGATGATTCGCAGGGCGCGGTACTACGTCGTCTACGCGCTCATCGATCACAAGGCTCGGCAGGTGGAGTTCCGCGCGCAACTGGTCGCGCAGCAGACGAACCTGCTCAACCGGCAGGAGTCCTACGACCTCGTCAAGGTCACCACCGCCGTCGTCAAGTTCCCCAAGGCTTGAGAGCTGGAGGGCGGGCTACTTCTTCTTGCCCTTGCCCTTGCCGCCCTTGTGGTGGTCGTGATGATCGTCGTGGTGATCATCATGATGGTGATCGCGCTCATGGTACGACGCGGGCACGGCACCCCGCTTCTTCGGGTGCTTCCACCGCTTGTAACGCCCGGGAGGCACCTTGACGACGGTGACGGGGACTCGCCGCTCTTCCACGTACTCCCAGCCGCCGTGGTAGTCGCGCGCCCTGAACCACCGCCCATCGCGGCGCACCCAGTACACATTGTCCACGACGTAGAGGTCCTCGTCGTAGTCCTCCACCACCTGTACGCCGGGCTGCACGACGACGAGTGGCGGCGGGGTCGAGAAGACGATGTCAGGCAGCTTCACATCGATGTCCACGCGCACCTGCCCGAAGGCCATCGAAGGAAGAAGGATCAACGCGGCAAGCAGTCGGGTCATCGGGCGAGCGTAGAAGCGGGCGTGCTCGCCAGACAACCTTCATCTGTCGCGGAAGGATGGATGAAAACTTCGGCTCAGGTTGTATCAACTTTCCACGAGGCGTCCTGTCAGTCGACCTGACCCCGCACTGTGTGTCGTTGCGTCCGGGCTCGCTGCTCAATCGGTGCGCTTGCGCCGCCGCGACACGATGCGACTCAGGCCCACCTCGGTGATGCCGAGGTAGGCCGCCACGTCGCGCTGGGGAATCCGTCCCTTCAGGTGCGGATGCTCCTCCCAGAAGTTCACGAGCCGCTCCTCCGCGGACAGCTCCAGGAACTCCTGCTCCCGGCGCTCCTTGAGGAGGAAGTGCTGCTCCGCCACCCGGCGCGCCAGCCGCTCCCAGCACACGTGGCCCTGCTCCAGCGTCTGGAAGTCCCGCGTCTGGAACACCAGCACGCGGCTCGGCTCCAGCGCTTCAATCGCGGTCATCGAAGGCTTCCGCTGCAACATCTCCGCGTAGGCGCCAATCAGCTCGCCCTCGGCGCGGAAGGCCTTGATGGACTCGCCTCCGCGTGGCGACACGCGCACGCCCCGGAAGACGCCCTGGAGCACCACGGCGAACCGGTCCGCCGCATCCCCCGGACGCATGAAGAACTCCCGCTTCGCGAGCGACTGCTCCTTCGCCACGGCCTCGGCCTTCGCCCATTCCTCGGGAGGAAGCGGGGCCAGCGTGGCGAGGCGCTCGAAGAGCTTGGGGAATCTCACGTCTCTCAGGACCCTGGCTTGACCTGGGTTAAGGCGCAGGCCGCTCGGGGGACCATATACCGGAGGCATGTCCATCAACGTCTACGCGGTGGCGACGCCCTTCGTCATCGTCCTGGCCCTGACCGAGTTCGCCTGGTGCGTGGTGCGCCGCAACGGCTACTACAGCTTCCAGGACTCCATCGCGAGCATGGGCACGGCGGTGATGAACCAGTGCGTCAACGTCGCGGTGGCCCTGATGGTGCTGCCCCTCTTCACGCAGCTGGGCCAGTTCGCGCCGTGGCGGCTGGACGCATCGTCGCCGCTGTCACTCGTGGCGCTCTTCCTGGGCGTCGACTTCCTCTTCTACTGGTTCCACCGCTTCGGGCACCGCACCAACATCGGCTGGGCGGCCCATTCGCCGCACCATTCCACCGAGGAGCTCAACTACGCGGTGGCCCTGCGCGCGAGCGTGACGCAGCGCCTCTTCTCGTTCCTCTTCTACTGGCCGCTGGTGCTGGTGGGCTTTCCTCCGGAGGCGGTGCTGGCGATGGTGGCCTTCCACCTGGTGCTCCAGTTCATCCCCCACACGCGGGTCATCCCCAAGCTCCCGCGGTGGGTGGAGTCGTGGCTGAACACGCCGTCGCACCACCGCGTGCACCACGCGCGCAACGACGCGTACATCGACAAGAACTACGCGGGCTTCCTCATCATCTGGGACCGGATGTTCGGCACCTACGAGGAGGAGACCGAGCCGTGCTCCTATGGCCTGACGACCCCGGCGAACACCTGGGACCCGACGGTCATCAACTTCCAGGCGTGGGCCCGGCTCTTCGCGGACGCCGTCGCCACGAAGAGCCACTGGGACCGGCTGCGCCTCTGGGTGATGCCCACGGGCTGGCGGCCCGCGGACCTGCCTCCTCGCACGTTGGGCTACTGGCAGCAGGAGGGCGCGGAGGTGAAGTACCACTCGCGGGAGCTACCTGGCGTCCGGGGGTACCTCGTCTTCCAGTTGTTCGCGTCGATGCCGTTCATGCTCCTGGTAAGCCACCATGCCTCGCCGCTCTCCGGCTGGCAGAAGGTCGCGTTGAGCCTGCTGCTCTGGGCGATGGCGACCGCCTGGAGCGGGATGCTGGAGTCGAAAGCGTGGAGCGAGCCACTGGAGCTTGCCCGGGTGCTCGCGATGGGGGTGGCCGTGACGCTGTGGCTGGTCTGGGCCAGCGCGCCCCAGACATGGAGCGCGCTCACGGCGGCGTGGCTGATGGTCTCGCTGGTGTGGCTGCGCGTGGCGCGGGGGGCCGCCGCGCGGGGGCCCCAGTCGAATCCCCATCCAAGCTGAGTCATCAGGCCTGGACTCCGGTCTGGGTTGTCGCGGTCGTGTCGGCCCCCCACCTTCCGCGCCGTCCCGCGCCACGCGCGGGCCCATTCGGAGAGGCCGATGAACGCTCAGCGCTTCACCCAACAGAACGTATGCCGGCTGGGTCTGCTCTATGCCCTCTGGGCACTGATGGCTGTCAGCGTCACTCCTTCCCAGGCCGTTGCATCCGAAGACGCGTGGAACACCGGCTGTCGTCGCAAGCCCACCATCGTCCTTGTCCACGGGGCATTCGCCGACGCATCCGGCTGGGCCGACGTGATCAAGCGGCTGCAGAGACAAGGCTACACGGCCTACGCGTTCGCGAATCCCTTGCGAAGCATCTCGGGTGATGCGGAGTACCTGCGGTACTTCCTGGGAACCCTCACCGGCCCCATCGTCCTGGTCGGCCACTCCTACGGCGGCGCCATCATCACGAACGCCGCCACCGGGAATGCGAACGTGAAAGCGCTCGTGTACATCGCCGCGTATGCACTCGACGAGGGGGAGACCATCTCGGAGGCCAACACTCTTGGTGGCGGCCATTCAGAGCTCAGCGAGCACCTCATCTTGCGTCCGTTCCCGGGGGGCGGAACCACGGACGCTGACGCCTACGTCGACCCCGCCTTCTTCCAGGAACTCTTCGCGGCAGATATCCGTGACAAGGACGCGGCGGTGGCGGCCGCCAGTCAGCGCCCCGCTGCCGCCTCCGTCTTCGATGAGCCATCCGGCCCGCCGGCGTGGAAGGCCATCCCGTCGTGGTACATGGTCGCCCGCGACGACAACGCCATTCCGCCCGAAGCCGAACGCTTCATGGCCCGGCGCGCTCGCGCCCGTACCGTCGAGATTCGCAGCTCACACGTTGCGATGATCAGCCACCCCGAAGCCGTCACCGAGCTGATCTTCAAAGCGGTTGGCTGCCGTTGACGACGGAGATGGCTCGCTTTTCACGTCGGCAGCTCCGTCCCGGCCCTCTCCGCGGCCATGTACGCGGCGTACCAGTCGGGCCAGTTCGCGTCCCTCTGCCCGGTGCGCTTCTCGTGCTGGCCGTGGGCGGCCTCCGCGCGCCGCAGTGCGCTCGCCAGATCGCTCGCGGAACCGAACGCCGTCTCTGCGGCGTCGACCCGGCCGGGCAGCCGCGTCGTGACCTCCTGCAGCAGCCAGCCGTTACCGTCAGGGTCGCTGAACGAGGCGAAGGTGCGGTAACTGCCCTGTCCGGGCTCGGGCCCGCTCAACCGGCCGTCCATGCCGAACTGAGCCCCTGGCTTCCCTGCATGGAATACCTCGCTGACCTCGACACCGTGGCTGACGAGGTCGTCTCGTGCCGCCTGGATGTCGGAGACAATCAGGTAGAGCCCCTGGGCCGTGCCGGGCGCGGCTGACGTGACGTTCGTACCGAATTGGATGGAGCCCCCCGAGCCAGGCGGCGTGAACTGGATGACCCGGAAGCCGTTATCGAAACCGAAGTCGGCGTCGAGCCTCCACCCAAGCTTCCCGTAGAACGCCTTCGCGCGGTCGACATCCGAGACGGGGATGACGGCGGCTTCGAACTTCATGTCGACCTTCCCGGCGCGCGCGTCGGTGGTCGCATCCTGACTCCGGGTTGCGGTGGTGCTCATGGCTGCCTCCTGGCAATGGCATCGCGTGCGGACGAGCGCATGAGGGCCTCCTCAGCGCTGAGCGCGTAGGTCAACCCTGTGCATGACCGCAAGTGAAGACAATGCAGGCGCCCAAGCCAGGCGCTCGGGAGGCATTCTTGGGGGCTACCGGAATCACGACACCCACGGCGGGCCCACGCATCAGGCCCGCCGCGAGTCACGGCGGTAGCAGTCCCTTGTTCAGAGCAACTGCACGTTGCCGCCGAGCGAGGCAATGTACTTCGTTCCGCCCGAGTGCACGACCGTCGTTCCGAAGAAGGACCGGATCGCGCTTCCGGTGGGCACGACGAGCGAGTAGGGCTTCGCGCCGTACACGTTCGCCATCGTCCCGTAGGGGCCGTAGGTCTTGCCCCGCGCGGTCTTGAAGGTGACCTGGGCAATCTGCGTCATGCCGAAGTACGTGCCCGTGTAGCCCGTCATCGACACGATGCCGTCGTCCGTGAGGTCAATCGTGTGCGCGTTCCCTCCAGGGCCGCCCTGGTAGGGCGCGGCGTTGGAGCCATAGCTCGGCTGGATGGCGTCGATGATGTCGCCCGAGCGCACCAGGAGGCTCGTCATGGGCCCCCATCCGCTGACCGTCGGCAGGTTGTCCCAGGCGGTTCCCGAACCGCCCTCGGGGCCCATGGGTCCGTAGGGCATGCCCGCGTTGAACCAATCCAGGATGAGCTTGAGCTTGATGGCGGACAGGTCGCGGCTCACCGGCATGTGCAGCGGCTGGCTGATGTCCAGGCCGAGCACCCGCGCGATCTTCTCGCGGTTGTTGATGATGCCGTCATAGGTCCACAGCTGGAATCGGCCCATGACGGGATAGAGCATGCCGTACTGCCGCAGGATGTCTCCAATCCCATTGACCCACGTCGGCGTGCCCGTGATGGGGGTCTGCTGGTAGATCTGGACGCTGACCAGGTCGTTGGGGTCCTGCTTGTAGTCCGCGACCGTGGGACTGAAGGTGTACCGGGTGAAGTAGACCTGCCCGTCCACGTAGACGCGGGGATTCTTTGGATCCGCCGCGGTGAGGGTGACGGTGGCCTTGCCTCCGGTGACGCTCACGACATTCGGGGAGAGCGTCAGGATGTTCTCGGGGGTCGAGATGTTCTTCTCGCTGATGCCATTGGTGCCCTGAGTGCCCAGTGTGTTCAGGGTGTAGTCGGCCGCTTTGGTCGGGGTGAGGGTGTTCAGGGCGATCTTCCATTGCTCCGTCCCCTCGATGCGGCCGAACTTGCGCACGTAGAGGTTGAGGGTGTTGGTCTCCCCGAGCTGGAAGCCAGGCGTGGTCTGCATGCCCGGGTTCATGCGGTAGATGAACTGATCCGCGCGCAGGCTCAAACCCTCGGAGTTCTCCTCCAGCAGGGTCAGCGTCACGGCATCGTTGCCGGTGCCGGTCGTGCTCCGGAGCGCGAGCGGCAGGTTCGCGAGGCTCTGGGGATCGACGCCGCCAAAGTTCGTGACGACCAGCATCCCGGACTGCTTGTCGATGAAATCGGGATTGCTGTAGTCAATCGACGGGACGATGGTCGTGTACGTCTTCGAGTCACCGGAACCCGTGTAGTACGCGAGCGACAGTGTTCCCAGCTTCTCCGTCCAGAGCGAACGGCCCGGCCACTGGACGGGCAATGAATTGCCCAGGTCGAGCGTCAACGAGGGCGTGGAGTCCAGGTTGAGCTGCGCCAGGGCCCACCACGCGTTCACGGCCGGACGCGGGTGCGGGATTTGCGCCAGGGTGCGCGCGGGCACGGCGAAGGTGGGCTCGTCATCCAGACAGGGGCCCACGGAGCCAACGAGCTTGCCGTAATTGAAGTTGAAGAGCGGCTGCTGGGGCAGGGGCTCCTTGGTGGTGTAGTCGATCCACGGATGGTAGGGCTGCTGGGTCACCGCCAGGATGGTGGGCCCGTACTGTTGAGCCGTGGCCTGGCCCAGCAACTGCTCCAGCAGGGAGCTGACGTACATCTGCGTGGGGATGTAGCCCCGTCCCGGCTCCACCGGCTTGCCATCTCCGTCCACGTTCATCACGTAGTCCTGGAGGATCGCGAGCTTGTCCACGATGGCGGCGGGGACCCCCTGTGCCTGCATCGTCTGGAAGGTGGCGGGGGTGAAGGCGAAGAGGTACGGGGCGTTGTTGTGGGCGCTGACCACCAGGCGGATGGATAGGCGGTGGGGGGACGCCTTCTGCAGTGCCTGGAGGACCGCCGAATTGCCGACGTTCCACTTCAGGTTCGTGAGCGTTGATTGATAGGCGGCGGAGCCGCTCGCGGAGCTCCTGGGGGTGTTCTTGTCCTGCGAATTCATCCAGATGCCGTTGAATGCAACCGGCGTGAACACGCCCTGGACATTGGCGCCGCTGATGTCGCCGATGATGACGTTGAAGCCCCAGATTTCACTGCCGTTCTGCTGCATGGGATCCAGGTCCACCAGCTTGGGCGGAGACCCCATGTACAGGGCGCTCACCCCGGCTCCCATGAGGGAGTCGCTGCCGCCGCCGGGCAACTCGACGGTGGTCACCTTGCAGTCGAGCAGGTCGAAGATGCTGTCGCCCTTGGGCTCCCAGTAGAGCTCGATGTTGTTGGGCTTGAGCGAGTCCTCGTTGTAGTTCGCCGGGTTGTAGTTGTTGGGCGTGTTGTTGATGGTGGCTGGCGAAGCCTGGAACGAACCGGAGAAGTTGATGCGAGGCGTATCAAGGTAGCTCATGGAGGTCTCCTCGGGGTTCTAGTTGCCGCTGCCGGTGTAGGGGGCGCATGCTGCGGGAAGCGAGCCGTTCGTGCACCCGCCGGGCATCTGGACTTCGTCGAACAGGTGGCTCAAGCCCACGGGCGGCAGGTTCTGGCTTCCGGTGGGGCCCGACATGTCGTGGCAGCTCAAGCAGCTGTAGGGATTGGTCATCGCCGCGACGCCGTTCTGGACGAAGGTCTCCATGGAGGTGTTCGCGGCGGACAGCGAACCCTGCTGCGCTTGCAGATAGGGCGGGACCGTACCGTTGACGGTCCACACGTTGCCGACGAGCTCGTAGTTGGCCCAGACCTTGTTGATGCGGCCGGGGTTGGCCTGGATCAACGCCTGGACGCTGCTGTTGATGGCGTTGAGCGCCTGGGTGCTCTGGGCGAGCATCGTGCGGGTCTTGTCCTGACAGGCGAACTGGTTGGGATTGACGCTACAGTCGACGCCGCCGGGGAAGGTGCCGATGGCCGAGTCCCCCTGCGGGTGCATGCGGCAGACCTGGGCGGGCTTGCCCGGTTGATAGGTGTTGGTCACGCAATCGGTGCAGGCCGGGTTGTAGAAGTTCCACGTGCCCCCGAGCGGAGGCGCCGCGGAGAGGTTGCTACAGTCGGGCGCGTTGTTGCGGTGCTCGAACGTGGCCCAGATCATCGCCGGGAAGCTGGGCGTCTTGGACACGATGTGCATGCCGGTCAGTCCCAGGTTCACCTGCCGGCAGGGGCTGTCCTTGACCTGGATGAGGCCGGGAACCACATAGAAGAGGCCTGAGCTGGCCGTCGCCTCGTCGAGCACCATCCAGCTCGTCTTCAGCTCGACGGCCGTGTCCGGGTACGCGAGGTTCGGATACTTCTTGATGATGTCGATGCCGTTGTTCCCGGGCTTGAGCTGACCCGCGCAGTTCGCCTGGTAGAGCTGACAGGACGTCAGCATCGTGTAGATGCTCTGGTTGACGGACATGCCGTAGTAGACGAACTCGCCCTTCAGGTCGATCAGCGGCTGATCCGCGCCGGCCTGCTTGATGATGTCGGTGTAGAGGCGGGGCGGCTTGCCACCCGCCGTGGGCTTCACGGCGTTGGTGCAGGAGACAGGCGGTTCCTGGCCCCAGGCCGTCGGCACCCCGTCCTTGATGAAGATGCCGTAGGACGGCATCCACGTCTCGAACTGCACCATGTCGGGCTTGCCGCTGGCGGGCTGGACGAGCGCGAGCATGCTCTGCCACATGAACTGCTCGAAGTTGCAGATCGTCTTGTTCCCCGGCACTTCGCTGGGGAGGGTGGAGCTGTTGAGCCAGGCCACGTCCGCCGGGCAGTCATTGGCTTCGAGCGCCGTCGCCTTGGGGACGGGGGGGCCCGAATCCATGAGCGACGTCGTTGGGCAGGCCAGGAGGCCGGTGGCACCCAGTGCCACGGCGAGCAGGACGCGCGGTTTGTCGGACAAAGGCAATCTCCCCCATGCGGTTGAGCCCGACGAGACGCCGGGCTTGGGCGCAAGAGTTTAATCGCTGCGGGGGAGAAGCCGTCGAGGGCTAAACAGACTAAAAACGGTCTTGGCTGAAATTCGTGCTGGGGCGGCAAAGTCCGCTGTCAGTCCATTGACGATGTCTGGGTTGCGGGACGCCCGGGTAGAAAGCGCCGCACCAGCCAGAGCGCGAGTCCAGGCAGTAAAACCATCCCCAAGAACAATGTCAGGAATGACCCGAGTCGCGCCGAGTACGCACCCACCGCCGCGTAGGTGGCGCAGACGCCCAGATTGGAGAGCGCGCAGGCTCCGAGGAAACTCCCCAGAGGCATGCGGCTGGCGCCAGCGAAGAGGACGGAGGACTCCGCCAGCATGGGCACGCCGCGCAATGCAATCAGCAACCAGGCACCCCGGCGTTCGGCCAGGCGTGACAGACGTTGGAGTTCCACCGGACCCAGGGTGCGTCGCAACGCCGCCTCGCCGCCCCTGGCGCCCAGCAGGTAGCCCCAACCACAGCCCACCATCATTCCCACCCAGCAGGCCGTGAGGCCGCCCCAGAAGCCCAGCAGCGCCCCGGACGCCGTGCCGACGAGGCTGGAGGGCACTGGCAGGACGATGTCCCCCGCCAGCAACCCTCCCAGCATGAGCGCCACCTGCCAGTCGGGTGGACGCGCCTCCAGGAAGGATTGGGTGGCGGCCTCCAGTTGCTCGCCGAAGAGGAGGAAGGGAACGAGGATGGCCGCCAGCACCACGCAGACGCAGAGGCTCCAGCCCACCGCCGCGCGCTTCGTTCCAGGGCTCGCCAGGGTCATGGTGCGGCTCAGAATCCAACGCCGAGCGTGAACGAGGCGCTCGGCTGGAAGCGGGCCTGCGGTCTGATCAACTGCGGCGCGGCGTTGAAGTACGCGGCGCTGAACCCCAGCTCCCCCACGAACTCAAAGCCGGAGGAGATGGGCAGCAGGGCCCGGAGGGACGCGCCCACCTCGGGGCCGGCGGTCTCCACGCCGGTGGGGCCGGAGCCCCCGAAGTCGAAGCCCGAGCTGTCCTCGCCAATCTGCAGCTCGGCGAAGCCGGCGCTCAACCGGGGCTGGAGCCAGCCGATGCGCGTCTTGAAGGAGGTGAGCGTCAGGTTGGCGCGGAAGTGGGCGATCTCCGGTTCCGGGTCGCGGTGGAGGAACCCCGAACCCGTGCCGCAGGCCTCCACGCCGAGCCGCGCCAGTGGAGACAACTCCAGACAGATGCTGGGACGCCGGCCGGAGGTGGACGCTCCGGCGCGCAGGTTGCCGTAGTTGCGCGGAGGCTCGTTCCGCCGGTCCTCCGCGACGCCCACCGGGGCCTCCTCCGCGACCGAGAAGCCGCCTCCCATCAGGATCGCGAACACCAGGAGGCGCTGCGGAAGGCCAAGGCGTGTCATCAGGCACCAGGGATGCGACCGCGGGGAGAAGGCTGGCCATGTTGCCCGAACAGAGCAGGCGCATCCAGGCGTGTCTTGAATTCGCCCCTGGCGGTCATCATCGACCCCTGTACGCCAGTCTTGTCATTCCATCCGCCCCCGATTCTTCCTGGATGTTTTCACCCTGGCTGTCTTCGGACAAAGACATCCGTGTCGTGGGCGCTTCGCGTCAGGGGGGAGGAGGAAGCCCTGGCGGAAGCTGATGCTCCTTCGACTGCGCCGGTCCCAGGTGCTGCTGGAACCACGGGAGCAGCGAGGGCCCGTCCGCCAGAAGCAGCTCAACGCCTCGCCTCTCCTCCCCGCACCACCGCTCCTCGCGCAGGCGGAGGACGTCCTCGCGCACCAGTTGCCCGAACACCGTCTGGCCGTCCCGGAACTTCAGCTCCAGAAGGACGGACTCCCAGGGCGGCGTCGTCAGGGCCGGGTCTCGCGAAACCGCGACCTGGGTCAACGCGGTCCGAAGCTGCGCCAACAGTGGCTCGGGCATCGGCGCCAACACCTTGTCCCCGTTGCACGAGACAAGGCGGGCCGATTCGACAAGAGCTGCCTCCGCCTTGAGCCGCTCCGCCGCGCTGGCGCCCGGTGAAGCCACGGTTCCCTGGGTCGGCCCCTGACAGGCCGGAACCATGAGCAGCATCGCGGCGAGCCACGCCCGGATGACGCCAGACCAAGTGTCGGAATCAGAAGAGGAGATAGCCGGTGTCATCTTGGAGGTAATGGGTCGCGGGCATGTGTTCCCCCCTTCTTCAAATCCTGCCAGGAATGCCATTCGAGACCCAAGGCGGCTGGCAAGACAACGACCCGTGAGGCTCTGGGACGCGACTCAACCGGCTCAGTAGCGCGGGCCTTTCCAGTCAGTCGCTCGGCATAAGCTCCCGCGCGCTGATGCAACCGTCGCGGATGTACGAAAGGAACCGTCCATGTCGAGAGCTGGCTTGTTGCTGTCAATGTTTCTCATCGGATGTGGCGAGCCTGCGAGCGAGGTTCGCCCGGAGGCCGTCGCCGATACGTCGGAGGTGGAGCTCGCGCTCGCGCCTGGGGAGTACCGCTGCGAGGCGATGACGGAGGCCGCACGCGCCGCCGTGCCTCCGCCTCCCCCCAGCGTGGAGAGGGCCGCGTTCGCCCCTCGTGTTCGCGCCGTCTGTCCCCCGGGCCAGGTGCCGATCTACGCGCAGGCGGAGCTTCGGACGCGCAAGGCCGGTCCGCCGTTATCTGGCCCGGCCGCCATGCAGTCGCTGGCGGGGTCGTACTGGTACGCCGGAGTGATGAAGCCCACGGACGCGTTGAGCCAGAGCGGCGTTGGAGCGTCCATCCTGTTCTCCAACCCGGCGGTGTACGACCAGAGCGACATGGTGACGTCCCAGATGTCCATCGTCCGTGGCGCCAACTATCACCTGGTGGAGATGGGCCTGCGGAAGTTCTGGGACGCCTTCCCGCGACTGATGATCTCCCAGTGGAGCTACGGCCAGTTCAACGACGCCGCCGGGTTCGTCCAGGTCCACGGCGTCTACGGGCCCGGGATGCCGCTCTCCAGCTATTACGGGTACTCGGTCCAGCAGTACATCCGCTATGACAACGGCAACTGGTGGATCTGGTTCAACGATGCCTGGGTCGGCTACTTCCCCGGCACGCTCTGGAATGGCCAGTTCACTTCTGGCGACATGGCGCACTTCTACGGCGAGGTCTATTCGGCGCAGAGCCGCGTTCCTCCGCTCACCGACATGGGCACGGGACAGTTCTCCGGGACCTTCGGCACCGCGTACATGCAGGGGATGTGCATTCACACCACGGGCCCCAACTGCACCTACGTCACCGATGGCTGGCCTTTCCAGACCAACGCCGCGTACTACTCCCTCTCGTATTGGAATGGCTCGTATATGGAGTTCGGCGGGAACGGCGGCGGCTGAGCTATGCCGGCGCCGTGGTGCGTTGGTCCGAGCCGTCATCCCGGCGCATTGGTTGGGCCTTTCCATACGTCAGCGACCGCCACACCCACTCGGCGGGGCCGAAGCGGAACCTCGCCAGCCACAGGTGGCTCCACACCCCCTGGACGCAGAAGATGGCCAGGCAGTAAGCCACGCACGCCGCGGGGCCCAGCTTCGTGATGAAGCCCAGTCCGTAGCCGTAGAAGAACAGCACGCTGATGATCGACTGTGACAGGTAGTTCGTCAGCGCCATGCGGCCCACCGGCGCAAGCAGGCCCAGCGCTCGCTGCCAGGTGGCCCGCTGGAAGAGCAGGGTGATGCTGGACACGTAGACGGCCGCGAAGCCCAACTCGCCCAGGTTCCGCAGCGGCGCCATGGCGAAGGACACCCACGCCGGCAGTGTCTCCGGCGTGAAGACCTGCTTCAGCATGAGCTGTTGCAGCACCAGGCCGCTGCCGCTGCCAATCACCCCCGCGACGAGACCCCAGCCGAGGATCCGGCGGAACAGCCCCAGGTGCTGGGGCACGTCGCGGAAGATGCGGCGCTTCCCCGCCAGCAGGCCCAGCAGGAACCGGCCAAACGTCGAGATCGTGATGGCCAGCAGCAGCGGGAAGTAGTCGCGGAAGAAGAAGTGGAAGGTCGCCTTCGTCACGTCCAGCCAGCTCCCGCTGGCGTAGGCCGCGAGCGTCTGCGCCTTGATGGCCGCGGACTTCTCGGTGGCCGCCTTGGCGATGGCCGCGCCGGCCTCCGGCGTGTCCGCCATCAGCTGCGGGAGCTTGAGGATGGCCACGCCGACGACGGACCACCCCAGGGCGAACAGCAGGGCGCAGATGAGCAGCGTTCGCTCCGAGCGCCCCCGGAACAGGAGCAGGCCGAATCCCAGCACCGCGTAGGTGCTGAGGATGTCGCCGTACCAGATGAGGAACAGGTGGGAGAGCCCCATCACCAGCATCACCCCCAGCCGCCGGACATAGAGCGGCGTGATGGAGGTCCCTCGCGCCTCGGCGCGGCCCATCTGCACCGCGAAGCCGAGGCCGAAGAGGAACGAGAAGAGGGTGATGAACTTCCCGGCCACCAGGAACGAGAACGCCTGCCAGGCGACGGTGTCGGCGAGCGACGCGTTGTTCAGCGCCGCGAGGGTCTGCTCTCGCGGCAGGAATACCCTCCCGCTGAACCACACCATCACGTTGGAGATGAACACGCCGCACAGGGCGAAACCACGCAGTGTGTCGAGCAGCGCCAGCCGCTCGCTGGAATCCACGGGACGGGCCTCGGCACTGGGGGACGAGGCCTCGGATGGAACTGGGGGCATGCTCGGAGAAAGGGTGGGCAACGTGAAGCTGCCTTCCAGTATTCCGAACGAGCGCGTCACACGGACTTCGCGTCAGGGAGGCGTGTCCTTGGGGGCGCGCGAGGACGAACCTCTCTGGCGGGCGGTGCTGGCGCGCAAAGGAGTTCAGCCTTCTCGAGTCGGTTCGCGCAGCGGCCAATCCGACGCGAGCACGTCGTGCGTCATGAAGGTCACTCGGCGAAGGAGGCTTCGACGAGGAGTTCGTCGGCCCCACCTGGGCCAGAATCACCTGGTCGGCGCAGGGCCAGAAGCTGGAACTCACCCGCCTGAGGAGTCGGGGCCCGCGCACGCAAAAGCGACGTGGGCCCGGCAAGCGCGGACGCCGGTCTTGAGCTCAGGCCCCAGGGGACATGGGGGGACGAACGAACGCGCGGCGTCAGGGGACCGGAGACACGCCCGCCGGGCCCCCCGTGAAGGAGGACCCGGCGGCGGAATGCGAAGGTTCAGCCGGAGCGACAGGGACTACCGGGCGTCGCGCGCGTCCACGGTGAGGCAGGGCTCCATCTTCTCCGGGGCGACGAGGAACAGCTCCTCGCGGCCCAGGTCCTGGGTGAGGCCCGACGTGGCGAAGCCAATCTGCCCGCCGCCGTCATACGCGAGCGCCGTCCAGTCGTTCTGCGACGCAGGGAACACGTCGGCGAAGCCGTTGCGGTTGAAGTCCCGGACATAGGCCGCGGCCTGGATGCTCCCATTGTTGTTGAAGTCGGTGTTGGTGCTCGCGTTGCCCGTGACCTGGGCGTCGTTGAAGCGAAGCCCGCTGATCTTCGCGAGGTCCGCTTCGGTGGTGGGGGCGACGGGCGCGAACCCGGAGACCTCGTTGACGCTCTGCTCGTTGAAGGAGGCCACCTGCACGCGCGAGTAGTCGAGCACGTTGTTCAGGCCGCCAATGCCGAAGCCATAGAACTGGTACTCGTAGTTCATGATGCTCAGGTAGTTGGGCTTGTAGTTCGAATCGTCGTTGCCGCCGTGGCGCAGGCCGATGTTGTGCCCCAGCTCGTGCATCAGGGTGCCGGCCAGTTGCAGCTCCGTGATGCCGGCGGCGAAGCCCAGCGTCACCACGAAGTCATGCGCGGGGATGCCGCGCGAGATGCCGCTGGAGTTGCCACCGCCGTACCGGTTCGCGAACAGCATGTAGTGGAAGTAGGGCGCGCGGTTCGCGGCGAAGTACTTGCCCTTGATGACGTCGAAGTCCGTCCAGACGGGGCTCAGGTCCAGGTCCGCGTCCGCCGCGGTGATCTGCTGGTCCACCACCAGGTGCAACGTGATGCCCGTGGAGCCATCCGGGTTGGACACCGGCGCCTTGGAGAAGGCCGTGATGACACGGTTCAGCATCGCCTGGGTCGGCTGCTGTCCCGGGTAGTAGTCCACCTCGATGAAGATGTCCTTCTTGCGCGCGTTCGCGCCGAGGGCCGTCAGGTCCAGGCCGCCGCCACCTGCATGCCCTGCTGGGCGGTGGCCAGCTCCGGCTCCGGAAGCTCCGTGCCACCACACCCGTTCAACCCCAGGAGCGCGACGGAAGCGGTCAGCAGCGTTTGATGAAGCTTGGACATGGAATTCCCTTTGTTCGCAAAGGATTGGCAGCGCACCAATCACCCCGTACTTGTTATCCACTGGCTTTTTTGGCTATTCATTATTTACGTGAATAGACCGATTTGCAGGAATCGGGCTCTATTTGCTGCTGATGCGGAGCCGCCGGAGCCCCCCTGACGCTGGGCCCGGCGGTGGAGTGCGACTTCCAGGCATGTGGGATGGTGACTACCGGGCACGTTGTTCACACCGCCCATGCGAAAGCCATACACCTGATACTCGTAGCTCCTGAGGCTCAGGTGGCTGACTCGGAGCGGCGCTCAGTAGCAGAGATAGTTGTTGTTCCAGCCGTGAGCGGAATCCGCGGGCTCGTTCCACGCGATGCAGGTCTTCCCAGAGATGGGGCCTGCGCTGGACCACTGGAAGTTGAGCAGGCTGAGGTTGGGCACGCAGACGTAATTGTTGTTCCAGGTGTTGGGGTCGCTGGGCTCGTCAACGAGCGTGCACCGCATGCCTGCGATAGGCCCCGCGTTGCTGAAACGCACGCCTTCGTCCACCTCGGAGCACAGGAAGTTGTCATTCCAGCCATTCGGGTCGGCCGGCTCGTTGACCGAGACGCAGGTGGTACCCGCGATCTTCCCCGCGGGGGAGAACGCGAACCGCTGCGTGTAACACAGGTAGTTGTTGTTCCAGGAGTCGGGGTCGCCCGGCTCATTCCACTGCGTGCAGCGCATCAAGGGGATCGGGAGCAACGAGGACCAGACGAACTGCAGGGGGCTGTAGGTGGGCACGCAGAGGTAGTTGTCATTCCAGCCATCAGGGTCGAGGAGCTCGTTGATCAGGGTGCAGCGCTGGCCCGCGATGGGGCCCGCATAGGACCAGCTCACCCCCTCCTGACCCGCGGTGCAGAGGTAATTGTCATTCCAGCCGTGGGAATCGCCCGGCTCGTTGACCAGGGTGCACGTGGAGGGGAACGCGTAATGCTGGAACTGGAACTCGACGGGAGACACGCCATAAACCTGGCGCAAGCCCTGAATGTCCAGGGCGCTCAAGGTCGGCCGGCCCCACGCGGCGCAGTAGTTCATGGTCGAGAGAGGGTCGTACGCGGTGATGACCTCGCCATTGGCCTGCTGAACGATGGTGTTGTCGCAGTAGCCCGGCGTGTTGGGTTGATTGCCCGGAGAGTCCTGCTCATGCCAGAAGCCCAGGGCGTGGCCGAACTCGTGCAAGGCGACGCCGCGGATGCAATATTCGCGGTCATCTCCCGGCAACGATGCGTCATCAACACCGTCGTTGCAGACGTGGCTCCAACTGGCGAAGTTGAAGTTGAGCCACATGCTGGGGCTGCTGTTAGAGCGGCCGACGATGGAGCGCGGACCGCTCTCATCCACCTGGATGCGGATGGCCTGAGCAGGAGTAAGGATGTCGCAGGCGCCCCAACCCGTGAAACGCAAACTGCTGTTCGTGTCCCACTGCGCCTCGACGATCTGCCTCACCCACGTCTTCTCCGAGTTCCAGCCTGCCGTGGTCCAACAAACGGGGACGTCGGTGAAGCCCGCGGCGTTCGTGGGCCAATAACCGGCGGGATTGCCATAGAGTTCATCCTGCCGTGAGTCCACTGCCACGACTTCCATGTCCGGGAAGGGCTCGGCCGCGGGATTGCAAGCCACGAGGAGCGAGGAGAGCAACCCAAGGACCTGGGTCACTCCAATGACACGCAAACTGTTTTTCATGAATTCCCCCGGCGAAGCATTTTTCACTGCGGGTCATTGTCTAGCACGGAATAAAAACCGGCCCCAAGCGAAGACTTGTTGCCTTCCAGTGCGATAGAAATCGTCTGGCTGGAATAATCCACAAAGCCAGACGGAAGGCGCGTCTGGGTTCCAGGGCTCGAGTACCTGATGTGTTTTGACGTGCAAGTGTATGTCGACCCCCAGCGACCTGAGACCCGGCGTCTGTTTCCCGGGAGGTGAGGGAACGGGCGGGGTGGGAGCGTTGGGTGGGTGCCCTTCTCTTGCGAAGTCTCCCCTGACAATGCCCCTCCGGACGCTGTTGGCCATCCTGGTGCTCCAGCTCCCCACGCGCCCCACCTTCGACGCGGGGACCCCGGATGCCGGCCCCTTTGTCTGGGACGGCACGTACACCGAACTGGAGGAGCACGGAGACCGGGTGGACCGGGGCCCCTTCGCGCCGTGCGGCTTCGATTCGCGGGACGCGTCCAGCAGCGCCTGCGAGGAGCTGTCCCGCTTCGATGTCTCGAATTGCGCCCCGGCGGCGCTCGCCATGCTTCCCCAGGAGGGCATCTGTCTGGCCAACACCCGGGATGAGCGACGCCTGGAGGACGGGGGCACCCTCCTCAGCACCGGCCCTGTCGGCTTCCAGCTCCGGAGTGACGGAGGCACGAGCACGTTGTACGACGAGCCGCTCCGCTTCCGGGACACGCAGCGTGGCCAGCAGCAGCAGGGGCGTCCTTGTCTACGACCTCGCCAATCCCGCGCTGCCTGTCTTTGCGTACAGGCGGGATAGAGGCCATGTGGAGGGTGAGGGCAGGAGCGGAGGTGCCGCGGAGGGCCGCGGACGGGGTCGCTCAAGCAGTGTGAGCCAGACGGGTGGAGGAGCGGTTTGAGCCCCTTGGGGTGCACGCTGGCCCTGGCCGCCCGCTCATGAGGTGCGCGGCAGGGGCCTGGCTCTCTGGGCCCTGGCGGCTTGAGCTTCAACACCCTGCGGCTTGGATGGGTCCGCGCGCCGGGGCGAGCCTCGCACCTGCCGTGGGCAGGCCCAGGTGCTCTAGAATCGCTCGCACCCCTCCTGCCTCGTTCACGTACGCCAGCACCCGGCGCCTGCCGCCACACCTCGCGCAGGCCCACACGTCCAGCGCCCTGCGTGCGGCGTCCCGTTGTACGAGGTGCTCCAGGGACCTTGAGCATCCCTCCTGGGGTAGAACCACCGGAGCAGGCTGTCAGACCGCGAGGGCAAGCTTCCTTCGACTGGCACCGAGCGAAGGACGTTCATGGCAACCCTGAAACAGCTGGCGTTCCGGATGGCGCGGACCCCCGCCTCCGGCTCCCTGGTGCGCTTCGGCTTCGCGCACGCGGACCGGCTCCTGCCCCTCACCTCCGTGGACCGCTCGGAGCAGGCCGCCATCTACCGCCATCCGCGTCCCGTCTACGGCACCTTCCATCACATCGCCGTTCCCCTGCGGGGAGTGCCGGACGTCTTCGCCCTGGCGCATCCGCGCCATGCCGGGCTTCGCACGGGCCTCTTCGCGCTCATCGCCGGAGCACGGCAGCGGACCCCCGCGTCGGTGCTCGTCAACGCGGGGCCTCGGCAGGACGTGGGGCAGGTGCACTTCCACCTCACGGACGACACGCCCTTCAGCGACGCTGTCCGCTCGGAGCACCTCACCTGGCCGGACTGGGACGCGGCAGTCCGCGCGCTGACCTCCGTGCCCGGCATCCAGGAGCGCTACCGCGCTGGCTTCTCGCTGCTCCAGGATGCCGGGGACCCTCGGGTCCGCCTCATCTGACCGCGGCATGGATGCGGCCGTCTTCACCCTGGCTGGCGGTGAACCCACTGCAATCGCTCGCACCCCTCCTGCCTCGTTCACGTACGCCAGCACTCGCCGCCTGCCTCCACACCTCACGCAGGCCCACTCGTCCAGCGCGAACGTCCTGCGTAGCAGCCCCGCCCAGTCCAATCGTGGCGTGCACTCCTGATGAACGCGCCCTCCGGCACCACGGCCTTCAAGTGGGGCAACGGCTTCTCCTACGCCGAGGAGTTCCCCCTGGCGCGCCCACTTGGCGGGTGGGCGCGCCGTTTCACCGGGCTTCCATCACTGCCAGGACGGTTCGACGTCGTTCGCGCTCACGGTGTTCGTCAGGTTGGTCAGGGTGCCGTTGACGGACCGCATGAAGATTTCGCCACTGCTCGCGCTGTTCGTGAAGCGTTCGAACACCAGGGTATCCGCAGTAGGACTGTAGGCCGGGCATTGGTCGTCCTCCGGCCCGTTCTGCAGCGCGACCAGACCCGTCCCGTCCGCGTTCATGGAGTAGAGGTCCCGCTCGTACAGGCTCTGCACCGAGATGCTCGCGGTGAAGGCAATCTTCGTCCCCGCCGCGTTGTAGACCGGGAAGAACGAGGTCCAGTTGGATGGGCCTTCGTTCAGCCTCACCAGGCCCGTCCCATCCACGTTGATGCGGTAGATGCCCCGGAAGGGAATGTCCGACGTGCTCAGCGCCTCGTAGCCGAATACGACCTGCAGGCCATCGGGGCTGAAGCTCGGCGTGATGTAGCTGCCGGCGCCTTGCAGGTCCGTGGCCAGGAGGGCCAGGTGCTGGCCGTTGGCGTCTATCAGGTAGAGGCTGCACCGGGAGGTGCAGTGGACGAAGACGATGCGCGTCCCGTCGGGGCTGAAGGCGGGCTGTTCGTCATCACCTTCCCAGTTCGTGAGCCGCTGCATGTTGCTGCCGTCGATGTTGGCGGTGACGATCTCGAAGTCGCCAAAGTACGGATACGTCTGGCCGTAGGCGCGCTGCCAGACCACCTGGGTGCGCGCCTTGTTGAGTTTGGGGCGCCGGTCCATCACGAGGTCGTTCGTGAGGCGGTTCAAAACGGTGCCATCGGTGCCCATCACGAAGATGTCGTAGGTGTTGATGGGGTGGGCGGGGTCGCTTCCCCGGTTTGACGCGAAGGCGATCTTCGTCGGCGGTGGGCAGTTGGGGAGGCACGTCTTCGCCGTGACATCGTCCTCCGCGACCTCCTGTTCAGGGTTGGAGACACCACACGCGGCCGTCAGGAGGACTGCTCCAAGGATGCAGCTTCTTCCCATCATCATGGCACTGGCTCCCAGCTGTGTTTCAGGTTCGCCGTCCTGGCCCCGGCCTCGCGAGGCTCACCCTGGAAGGGGGTTCCCAGGCGGACCGGGACGGAAGGGCGGACATGACGTCGACAGAGCAAGGGCAGGGCCAATCCACGTCCCAGGCCGCTTCCCCTGGAGCAACCTGCAAGGACGGCAAGTCTTGCCGCGATCCGGCGCTTCGGGCTGGCAAGAGTTGCTGTTGCCGGCTGGGTTTGCCGGCCGTGGACCTGCGTCGCCCACCACCGGCACCTTCTTCCCGGAGCATGGGCTGTCGGCGTCCGCGCGCTGACCTCCGTCCCTGACATCCAGGAGCGCTACCGCGCTGGCTTCTCCCTGCTCCAGGACGCCGGGGACCCTCGGGTCCGCCTCATCTGACGGCCGTGGGCGACCAGAAGCCCGCCAGCGCTCCCGAGGCGTGGGCCTCCGTGTAGCGGCGTAGGTCCTCCGCGTTGTCCGCCTCCAGCCAGCCGGACGCGATGGGCACGGCGTGGACCGCCACGCCGTCGGAGATGACGTCCTGGAGGAAGGCCGTCATGGAGATGTTCCAGTAGCGCGGGTCCTTCGCCACGCGCTGGTCGAAGCGCTCCAGGAGCGCGTGCAGGACTCCGGGCCCGAACCGCAGCAGCCCGATGTATTGCCCCTGCACCTCCTCCACCGAACGCACCCGCGAGCCGATGTCCACGATGCGCTCGCCTTCCAGGCGCAACGACTCGCAGTCCGTCGTGGGGTCCTCCATCCGCAGCTCCCAGAGCCTGCGCCACTGCGTGTCGATGGCGACTTCAACATCCCGGGACGCGGCGAGCATCCGCCCCAACACCTCGTGCGAGAAGACGATGTCCCCATAGGAAACGAGGACTGGCTCCGTGCGGGACACCACCGGCAGGCTGAAGCGCAGCGTGGAGACCATGTTGCCGGTGGTGTAGGCCGGGTTCACCACGACGCGCACGTTGCGGCCCGCCTTGGTCAGCTCGGGATACGCGCCGGCCATCACCGTGACGTCCACGCCGAAGTGCGCGTAGACGGCCAGCTGATGGTCGAGCAGCGGGGCTCCCGCCAGCTCCACCAGACACTTCGGCTGGTTCGCCGCGAGCGGCCCCATGCGGGTGCCCAGGCCCGCGGCCAGGATGATGGCTTTCATCTTTCGTACGCCTCCATGACTTCGAGGACTGCGGGAAGGTGATGGGGCGCGCGCTCGGGGTGCCAGAGGACGCCCAGCGAGCGCCGCTCCCTGTTCGCGAAGGACTCCACCGCTCCGTCCTCCGAGCGCGCCAGGACGTCCCATCCGTCAGGCAGGGAGTCCTCCGCCACGCCCCAGTGGTGGAAGCTCGCCACCTCCGCCGGGCCCCGCCACGCCTGGGCGAGTGGACCCGTCAACGCGTGGCGCACGCGCACGTGGCCTTCGACAGGCACCAGCCGCATCCCCGCGAACAGCGCGAGCATCTGCGCGCCCCGGCACACGCCCAGCACCGGCGTCCGCGTCCGGGCGGCGAGCGACAGCAGGACGGACTCCGTCTCGTCGCGCGCGGGAACGGAATCCGGTCCCGTTCCCGGAGCGTCGTTGCCGCCACTCAGGATGATGAGCCTGGGACGGAGGGCTTCGAACTGGGCCTCGGCCGCGGCGGCCACGTTGACCACGGGGAACGGCACCCAGCCGGCCGCCCACAGGCCCGAGGCCCAGGAGTCTTCGAGCGCGTCCCGCACCTCCGGACGCCCCGGGACACGGTCGCTGCGCTGGGTGATGAGTGCCACGCGGCGCTCACTCATGGACGAGCCTGCGCCCCCCGCAGTCCAGCGTCATCACCCGTCCACCTGACAGCCGCCGGAACTGCTCCCGGCCCACGCCAATGGCGGCGGGCAGCTGCAGCTCGGTGCAACGCACAGCCATGTGCGAGTTCGCGCCTCCGTACGCCGTGACGATGCCTGCGACGCCCAGCGCGAGCAGCCCGTCGTAGCCGGGGTCGGCGCGCTCCAGCAGCACGATGTTGCCGCGCACGCGCTCCGGGTCTGGCAGCCCGTCCGCGACCAGCACCGGCGCGCGCACGCATGCCTTGGTGACGAACAGGGGCTGCTCTCCACTGCTCACGTGGAAGAGCAGGTGCGACGCGCGCGTCAGGATGTCCGGCAGCTCGATGAGGGTGACGGCGGCGGCATGCTCGCGAGCCTCCTCCACGGCGTCGCGGCACCACGACCGGGCTTCGAGCGGCGGCAGTGCCAGGGCGGTCTCCACCTGCTCCAACGACAGGTGCGCCAGGTCATCCCGGCTCAGCCCCAGCGGCTCGCCCCACTCCGCGAGGTGTTCGAGCACGCCACTCAGCGTCTTCGTGAACACGTGCTTGCCGTACTCGCGCCCCGCGATGCCCGCGCCCAGGTGCGCGAGAAACACCTCGCTGGTCATCGACAGGCCAGCGCTCCGGAGGCCCGCGCCCAGGCGCTCGTGGAGGCTCCGGGACAAGGGGGCTTCGTGCCTGAACGGTTCCTCCGCTCCGGAGATGAGCGGGCCGAAGTAGCGCTCTGGATCCGCGCCATAGCGTGGCACCCGGACGTCATAGGTCCCGGGGCGCAGGTGCCCGAACTCCGCGACGAGCGCCTCCAGGCCCAGCTCGCCCCGCCGCACGCGGTACGCGTCCGCTTGCAGCTGGCCCGCCACCGTCCGGATGCGCTGGAGCACTTCGCGCTGCTCGCTCGAATTCATCACGCCCTCGCGAACGAAGCTCTTGAGCAGCGCGGTCACCACGAACGCCGTCCGTGCCAGATGCGCGAAGGGCAGGGTGCCCAGCTTGCGCAGGCGCGCGAGGATGGGACCGAGTCCGCCTTCGAAGCCCGGCGCGAACGGTTCGGCCCGCAGCCGCTGCACCTGCTCCACCTGCGCGGGCAGGTCGCGAAGCCCGTGGAGCGTGATGTCCCGCAGCGCGGTGGCCAGGGCATCCAGCTCGCCTGCATCCAACGAGGACGCATAGAGCCTCCGGAGCCGCTCGCGCAGGCCGAGGCTCGCGCACGTGTCCGCGATCTCGAACTCCACCTTGTCATGCAGCTCGGGGGCGCCGGCCAGCCGGGCCAGTTGCTGGGAGACCAGGACCTCCGCCACTCGCGCCGGAGTGACGGCCGGGATGAAGGAGTTGAGCGACGCGCGCACGTCCACGTAGGCGTGCCCCGCGAAGTCGCGCAGCAGGGGAGTGCCGCGCAGGTCGCAGTACCCGTAGGCCGCGCGCTGCTCCGCCCAGGTCTGGTCCGTGATGAGCCTGCCGTAGAGCGTCCGTGCGAGCGGAAGCGGACGCCGGCCAATCATCTCCGCCGGATTCCAGTCCGTCATCGTGCTGTAGACAGGCGCCTCTCCGACGACGGGGGCCTTGGGCCGCAGCAGCGCCTGGTGTGCCGTGCATGCATCCGCCAGCAGCATCGCCCGGCGGACCTCGCCTCCCTCTGGCAGCGACGAACCCTTGGCGATGGGGCGCACCTGGAGGAGGTGGAAGTCACCGCCCGCCAGCGCGAACTCGATGTCCAGCGCCTCCACGCCAACGAGCTTCACCAGCTCACGCCCCACGGTGACGACGCGACGGAGCGAGTTCGGCAACAGGCCCCGGGGCACGCCGTGCTCCACGTACGCGGACGAGGGCTTCTCCAGGGCGCCGGAAGTAATCTGATCCGTGCGCCCGCTGGAGACGTCCGACGCCACCACCCAGTACGAGGCCAGCGTCTCCGGGTGCCGCGCCATCAGCACTCCGCTTTCGCTCACGGGGTGGACATAGGACTGGAGGAAGACCTTCTCTTCCCGTGCCCCCGGACCATACGAATCGAACACGTCCGAAATGGCGTCGCCCACGGCCACGGCATCGCCCGCGTCCACGTCGAGCACGGAGAGGAAGCGTCCCGCGTTCGACGCGGTCCACGCATCCTCCGCGGAGCAGGAGGAGCGCACCACGATGCGCTCGTTTCCAAAGCGCTCCCGCACACGCTGGAGCACGGCGTCCCGGTCCTGGGCCCAGTCCCCGCTCCACACGATGTGCGGCCGGGAGACGCGCCACGGCCCATGCAGCTCCGACAGGATGTCGAGCGTGCGCGCCTTGTCCCCCAGCACGAGCCGGCCCACGGGGGCCTGGGGCTCGCTGGAGACCTCGTCGTCTTCCAGCTCGAAGCGCGCCACGTCTTCGGCCTGGGCAAGCCGGTCCGCCACCTCGTCCAGGTCCCATCCCTCCAGCGCATCACGCACCGCCTGGGTCCTTCCGACGATGAAGCGGCACTCGCCCCGCCAGGTCGCGATGACAGCGGAGGCCTCATCGAGCAGCACGCGAAGCGCGCGCGGACGCGGGAGCACTGTTCCCTTGAACGCGAGCGTCAGCGGCACGCCGTCGTACGTCTGGGCGAGCGTGCTCAGGACGCGCTCGGCCCAGGTCCGCATGGAGGCGTGCACGGGGCCTACGCCGCGGATGCGGCAGTCAGGAGGACTTCCAATCGGAGGGGTAGGGCGAAACGTCTCGACTTCGCATTCCAGGGCTGTCACGGGCGACCTCGCACGAGCGGACGTGGTGCATGGCGCGTGCGCGGCATCGCATTGTGGCCTCTGCCCACGTGTGGTGGATTCGATGCATGAGAACCTTCGCCACGGATGAGCGGCTGGCGTACCGCCGCGCGGGCAATGAGCTTCAGCCCCGCCCGTCCGAGGACCATGTCCTCTCCTACGAGTACCGCTTGATGCAGCTGCCGCTGGTGCGGCCGGACCACCCGGAGGTCGTGCCGTTCGACCTCAAGGCCGGCTACGACTGGCTGGGCACCTACCGCACGCCCCGCGTCTCGCTGGTGGGGTTCGTGGACTTCGGCGCCTTCGCGCAGAGCCCCCAGTTCAATCGCTTCATGAACGCCGTGGCGATGACCGCCGCGGCGCGGAAGATCGCCTGGGACATCGTCGAGCGGCGCAAATACAGACACCACTTCACCATCTGCAACGGGCTGCATGAACGGATGCCCATCGCGGACATCGTGCCCTTCGTGAAGCAGCGGCTGGAGGGCTTCCCCCGCTTCCGCATCCAGGTGAAGGGCGGCTGGCTCTGGGGCAAGAAGAACGGCCGCATCTACTTCCCCGTCTACCCGGAGCTGACGGACGGCCCGAACCCCGTGGACCACCTCACCGAGGTCCAGACGCGCCTGGGCCATTCGCTCCACCCGGGCTTCTACATCGGCTGTCTCCAGTTGATGGACCACCTGCGCTTCAACTCCGAGCTGGACGTGCACGAGGCGGACGAACTCTTCGACGTGCTGAGGCGCTACCGGGAGACGACCATCGTGGAACTCGATGTGACCGAGCTCTCCATCCTGCGCACGCACGACGACCTCATCCTCAAGAGCCGGGTGCTCGAACGCGTGCCGCTGGTGGGGTGACGGGTTCATTCGAACTCCTGGAGCGCGCTGCGCAGGAGCACGCGCTCGTAGGCGTTGCGGACCAGCGCCCCCAGCGGACCGATGATTCGCGTGAGGTCCGTCTCGCGGTACAGCGCCGGGTGGTGGAGCAGCTCCAGCACCGTGGCGACGAGCGCCGGCTCCACGCGGTAGTCGAACATCCCGGGCCGGCGTGGGTGCGAAAGCCCCGCCTGGACCGCGTCGTTCACCAGCGCCGCCTCGCGGGCCACGACCCGCAGGTACACCTCGCGGGACGCAGAGGGTTCGGAGCGAAGTCCCTCCAGCTCATTCGCTGCCTCGCGCCACGGTGAGATCAGCTCCTCGGGGAAGGGAGCGACGAGCTCCACTTCTTCCGCGAGGCGCAGGCGGAGGTGGACCAGGAACTCCAGGGGCGAAGGCCGCCATGCCCGCCCCACGACGGCCCTTGGCAGTTGCTGGATGGCGGAGCCCGCGCGCCAGGTGGGGCGACCTTCCGACTCCAGGAGCATGCGCAGTTCACGGGGATCAAAGGCCGTGGCGGCCTCTTCAATCATGGCGCGCGTGTCGTCCGAGGAGTGCATGAGGCTCAGCGCACGCGTCGGGGCCTGGAGCCGGCTGCGCAGGTGGTGCGGTGAGCGCTTGTTCGGATCCGCCGACCCCTTGAGCGACTTGAACGCCGCGCAGGCCGACCGGCTCGGGGTGCGGAGGATGAGCGCGCAGGAGGACTCCAGCAGGTACACCTCGCCAGGCACGGCCCACGTCTTGTCGAGAGCGATGGGACGGTTGGGGCTGTACACCGCCTCGATGCTGCTCTGCGTGTATTGGACGAAGCGCCGGTCCACGACGCGGAAGCCCTCGTGCTCCAGGAACGCGAGCGCCTCTTCCGCGAGCCCGAGCCCGATGGCGTACGGATCGAAGAACGTGAAGACGAACTCCTCGCTCCCCGGACGCGAGCCGAAGGCCTCCACGAGGCCGGACACACTGGCAACGTTTCTCATGTGAGGTCTCCACTTCCGGCTTCCACGAGCCACAGCGCTTCTGAAGGCGCGAGCAGTACGTCCCCCTGGCCCTGACGCCCGCCGAGCAGGTCCGTCCACTTCCGCAACGGCACGGGGACGGACACGGGCTCCACGCCGAAGTTCACCAACACGTGCAGGGGCTGACGGCCATGGCCTCGCGCCAGATGCACGACCTGGGGCGCTGGCAGCCGCGCCTCGCAGCCGCTGTCCTCCCTCAGCGCGGGCGTCCGGTCGCGCAGGCGGATGAGGCCCAGCAGGGACTTCAGGAGGCGCGCGTGCACCGGCTGTCGGACCAACGCACGCAGGGCTCCATCCGAGTACCGGTGCCGGTTCGCGGCGCGAGGATTGGAGGGCTCGACACCCACCGCGTCCGGCAACCCGAACAGCGTGGGGAAGTAGAGGCAGGGAGCGGCGGGGAGCGCGAAGAGCAGCGCGTGCGCGGCCAGGTATCGCTCGACGTCGAGCCCTGCCTCCGTGGAGAAGATGCGGTGCAGGGAGCTGTTGAGTTCGTACGGCTGGGGTTCGCCCCCTACGTCCGCGTGGGACACCCGGACACCAGCACGTTCCATCCGCTCCATCACCCGCCGCAGGGTGGGAGCATCCAGCGGCGGATCCATGGGGCGCAGATGCACGCCGTCATGTGTCTGGAGGAAGGCGTAGCCGTCACGGCTGTGTGCATCCGAAGCGGATGCGTTCACCCAGTCCACCAGCGGACCACCTTCGCCCGCGAGCGCCGCCGCGAAGACGAGCAGCGGCACCGCGAGGTGGTTGTCGTGCTGCGCCAGCTCCTCGCCCAGGTAGCACCGCTCGTCCGTGCGGTGGTCCGTCTCCGCGAGCAGGCGCACCGACGGGTCCACCAGGTCGGCCACGGCGCGCAGCGCTCGCACCAGCAGCTTCGCTTCCGGCTGGTGAGGCCCTCCAGGAACGCGCTTCCACACGTGAGGAATGGCATCCAGACGCACGACCCGCGCACCCGCCTCCACCAGCCGCAGCAACGTGCCCGCCATGGATAGGAAGACGTCTGGCGAACCGTGGTTCAGGTCCACCTGCGCGCGCCCATACGTGCACCACGCCCAGACCGCGCCGAAACGCTGGAGGATGGAGGAGGTCCGCACCCGCGTTCCCCATTCGATGTCCCGCGGCTCGGAGAAGAGGTGGAAGTCCCCGGGCCGTCCCTCCCCGCGCAGCACGTCCCGGAACGCCGGATGCGACGTGGACACGTGGTTCATCACCAGGTCGAGCATCAGCCCGCCGCTCACCTCCGACAGCCGCTCCAGGTCCTCCCACGCCCCCAGGCGCGGATGAACGGCCCGGTGGTCCACCACCGCGAAGCCGTCATCCCCGTCCGACACATAGGGAGGGAGCACATGCAGCAGCGCCGGCCCCACGCCGCCCACCTCTTCTTCGAGGAAGCGCCGCAGCGCCGCGAGGGGAGCCATGCCCCCGTCGAGCACGTGGTCCGGATACACGGCGATGACCGCGGGCCGCGCGTCCACCGCCGCGCGCCCGGGCCGCGGGCACGCGCGGATGCCCTCCGCCGCCTGGGCCAGCTCCCGGACGAGCGCCTCCGCGCGCTCCGCCCCGTAGAGCTGTCCCAGTGCGTCCCCCAGCCGCGCCCTCGCGGGGGCGAGGACCGGGTGGGCCGTGTATCCGGAGGCGCTCATCCCTGGTGCTCGAGGACGTAGTCGATGCTGCCCTGGAGGAACTCCACCGCGCGCGCCAGCTCCGGCTCCGCCGACATGCGTTGGGCCATGCGCTGGTGGAGCGCTTCGATGCGCGTGAGGCATCCGCCCAGCGGGCCCGTCGCGCAGTCCGCGTGCAGCAAGAGCCCTTCCTCGAGCAGGCCCCGGTCCTCCTCGCCCGCGGTGGTCATCGCCTTGCGCGACTCGATGAGCAGCCACTTGCGCGCCGCGCTCGTCACCCCCAAGGCCGCAAGGATGGAGACGAGCGCCTCCTCCACCGCGATGCGCGCCACGTGCCGGCTGGACTCCTCGCTGATGGCGCGGTGGCTGATGGCGTCCTCCAGGTACTCGTGGACCTCCATGAAGTGCCGCACGGTGAGGTAGGTGGGCAGCAGCTCCACCAGGAACTCATCCCGCCAGCTCGCCACCAGGCTCGGGTTCATCAGCGGCAATCCCACGCGCAGCCGGTGCAGGAAGCGCAGCTCCGGGCCGTCGATGATGGGGATGAACTTCAGCTCGGACGGCTTGTAGAGCGCCGGCGCGATGGCCGTCATCCACGTCATGATCTCCGCGACGCGGCTGCGCTCCGCCAGCTCGATGTTGACCTCGATGCCGTCGCAGTACTGGAGCGCTTCACTGAAGCGGCTGTTCTTGAAGCGCACGCCCTCCTTCGTGGAGATGAGCGACGTGCGGTGCGGCACCAGCACCATCAGGTCCACGTCCGAGCTCGGCGTGCCATTGCCAGCCGCGAGCGAACCCGTCAGCAGCACGCCGCACGAGGCGGGGTCGCTGACCAGCTCCGACAGGATGCGTTCGACGTCCACGCCGTGCGCGCGAAGCGTCTGCATGGTGAGCGGTTGACCACTGGAAAGCTGATGCGTGCGCTTCATGATGCCACCTTCCCCCGTCCCTGATGGGACAGCTGCAAGTCCGAGAAAACGTCCGCGCACGCGTCCGCGACGGTGCGCACCATCTGCTCCTCATGCGTCCGCATCACGCTCAGGCGCAGCAGGCCGTGGCCCGCGGGGACAGCAGGGTGGATGACCGGATTGGCGTAGATGCCCCGGTTCCACAGCAGCCTCCACGCCTGGAGCGTGTCGAAGTCCGCGCCCACCTCCACGCTGACGATGGGACCGTCGGACGGAATGGGCCGCAGCCCGCGCTCCACCAGCGCCTCGCGCAGTGAGCGCACCCGCTCCTTCAATTGGGCCACCAGCCCCGGGTCCTCATGGAGGATGCGCAGGGAGGCCAGGGCCGCGGCCACGGAGGCCGGCGTGTTGGCGGCGGTGAAGAGGAAGGGCCGCGTGAGGACGCGCAGCGCTTCAATCTGGGCCTTGTCCCCGATGATGGCGCCGCCGCAGGAGCCCAGGCTCTTGGAGAAGGTGATGGTGATGAAGTCCGCGTCCTGGACGACGCCGTCCTCCTCCACGGTGCCCAGGCCCCGAGCGCCCACCGTGCCCAGGCCGTGCGCCTCGTCCACGACGAGCGCCAGCCGTGTCTCGCGGCACACCTCCAGGAACCGGCGCAGCGGGGCCCGGTCTCCGCGCATGGAGTAGACGCCCTCCACGACACAGAGGCCGGAGGCGGTGTCGCCCTTCGCCTGGGCCAGCAGGTGCTCCGGGTCGTTGTGGCCGAAGCGCTTCATGTTCGCGCGCGCCAGCCACACGCCGTCCAGGACGGAGGCGTGCATCTCCTCGTCCACCCAGGCGCGGTCATCGCGGCCCAGCAGCGAGCTCATCAGGCCCAGGTTGGCGCCGTAGCCGGTGGAGAACACCATGGCGCCGGTGCGGCCATAGAAGCGCCGCAGGGCTTCCTCCAACTCCTCGTGGAGCGTCAGGTTGCCGTTGAGCAGGCGTGAGCCCGTCACGCCCGCGCCCCAGCGGGCGGAAGCCTCCTGCGCGGCGGCGATGACGCGAGGGTCGTTCGCGAGCCCCAGGTAGTTGTTGGAGCCGAAGTTGAGGATGTCCCGGCCCTCCATGCGGGTGATGGGGGCGGTGGCCGACTCCACCCGCGTGAAATAGGGGAGGCGGCCAATGCGCTTGCCCAGACGGGCCTGCGCCACGCGCGGGTCCCCGAGCAGTCGCTGGATGACGGGAGCCCGAGGGCGGCCCGCGGAGTCTTGTTCAGGTCGTGTCATGTTTTTGGTCCCGGAAGTCGAACGCCAGGCTCGCGGCGGTCGCGCAGACAGCGGTGAAGGTGAGGATGACGGCGGTGCTCTGGAGCACGACGCCCCAGCGGCCCGCGCCGAAGGTGGCTTCGTTGAGCGCACGCAGGGCCCAGTAGTGCGGCGTGGCGTAGCCGAGCGTGCGAGACCAACCCGGCAGCGCTTCGGTGGCGACGATGGCGCCACCCACCGCGCTGAACGTCACCAGCACCAGGTAGGAGAGGTTGGAGAGCGTGGCGGTGCTGCGCGTGATGGCAAAGAGGAGGAAGCCCAGGGCCGAACCGCTGGTCACCAGCGCCGCGCCGGTGAGGGCGACCTGGAGGACGTTGCCGTTGAGTGGCAGTCCCAGGAACACCGCCGCGAAGCCGGTGAAGAGCAGCAGTTGCACGAAAGACATCGCGCAAGCGGGCAGCACCTTGCCCATGGCGAACGCGAGCCGGGAGGGGCGGACCAGCGCCTGCCTGCCGTGGGTGTGGTACCAGAAGTCCCGGTAGAACGCGTGACCGGAGTAGGTCACCACCATGTAGCTGAACATCACCGCGAAGCCGATGGTGGCCCGGCCCATGGCGCCCGGAGCTGTATCGAGCCCGGATACGCCCGGGCCCAGGATGGCGGAGAGCACCGCGGGCAGGATGAAGATGAACACCATGGCCGTGCGCTCGCGCGCGAGCACCCGCCACTCCGTCAACGCGTAGCAACGCACCACGTTGACAAAGCCAGCCACGCCGCTGGGAGCGGATGGGGCACTGGAAGCGATGTCGTGATTCATGGCCCTTCCGCCTCCCGGGCGAAGGCGCTCAGGGAAGGGTCCCTCAGCAGGATGTCGCGGAGCCGGTTGCCGGACAGGCGCAGCTCGGACAGGTGGACATCGGAGGGGACCTCGCCCAGCTTCGAGCGGACCTCCTCCAGGGTGCCGGTGGCGAGCGTGAGCTCCCACGAAGCATCGGGACGCGCGCCACGCAGCGACAGCGTGCGAGCCTGGTTCGACAGCACGGTGCCCAGTTCGCCCAGGTCGCGAGTCTTCCCATCCCGCAGCAGCACCAGCTCCGTGGACAGCTCCTCGATGTCCTCGGGGTAGTGCGCGGTGACCAGCACCGCGGCGCCTTCCTCACGCCACGCACGCACGCGGCGCACCACCAACTGGCGGGCCTCGAAGTCGAGCGCGACGGTGGGCTCATCCAGCAACCGGATGGGGGGCGCATGGACGAAGCTCGCAGCCAGGTGCACGAGCCGCCGCTGTCCACCCGACAGGTGATGCACGCGCATGCGGGCAATGGGACCCAGCGAGAACTCCTCCAGGGTCCGCTCGATGGCGGCCTTCGCCGCGACGCGTCCCAGCAGCAGCCGGGCCAGGTGCCCGACGTTCTCCTCCACCGTGAGTACGGGATAGAGCGCGATGGCCTGCGTCGCGAACCCGATGGCGCGGCGGGCATGCAGCCCACCCACGTCGAGCCGCACCGAACCGCCCGTCGTTCCGCGCACGGTGCCGGTGAGCGCCCCCAGCAAAGTCGTCTTGCCCGCGCCATTGGCACCGAGCAGTCCCACGGATGTTCCCCCCTTCAAGTGGAGTGAAACATCTCGGAGGACGGGCGTCCCCTGGGGGAAGGCGAAGGAAAGCCGCTCCGCGGAGAGCAGGGCGGTTCCGTGCGCGGACCCCATGGACTGACGAAGACGCCCAGGTGTTTTGATCGAATCCTGAAATACTGCTTCTTCAGGGAAGGTGATTTTGTCGGTCATCGTCGGGATGACCTTCTACAAAGGCAGTCTGACATCCAGCGTCAGCACTTCGCGTCGAAGATGACGCGGCCATACTCATCACGGAGTCATCATTGAAAGCTTTTCCAATCCCATACGTCCTGCTCCAGGCGGCAGGCCACCTTGCTGTGGGTGGGGTTCTTGGGGCGAGGTGACACGAGGACTCCTTCTGGACACGGGTCGACATGGGAGGCGTCGTTCCGGGCATTCCGGCTCCGGTCGGTAGTAGGAACGCCTTGATGCCCGAACTCGACGACTCCTCGCTCCTGGAACTGCTGGACCTGACCTTCGACGCGCTCTGTGCGTCCCGCGTCTCGGACTGGGTGGACCCCGACCGGGTTCTCGCCGCGGTCGACCTCGCACTGACGCCCGAACGGGTGAAGGGCTGGCACGCCCGGCTGGTGGCCCCGGTGCGCACGCGCCTGCTCACGCGCGCGGCGAAGAGCCGCATCAAGCTGGAGGCGTGGCTCCCCGCCGAGGCCAGCGCGTCTCTGTCGGCGCTCCTGGGCCAGCCGGTGCACCTGCCTCGCAAGGCCATCGATGAAATGGTGGCGTCCGAGCAGGTGCGGGAGACCGTGCGCACCACGCTCCAGGAGACCCTGTCGGCCCTGGTGAGCAAGGTCCTCGCGGGAGCTCCCGTGGCGGGCGTCTCCGGGCTGAGGGATGCGCTGAGCTGGGGCGCGCGAGCGGCGGCCTCGGCGGGCAAGGGAATCCTGGGGGGCCTGGGCGGCAGCTTGCAAGACCGCGTGCGCGAGGTCATCGACGGCTCCATGGCCCTGGTGCAGCGGAGGATCGCCGAGCGCCTCGCCAGCGAGGAGACCGCCCGCGCCCTGGGGGCACGGCGCCAGAAGGTCTTCCTGTCCACCCTGGAGAAGACGGAGGCCGAGGCCGCGCAGGTGCTGAGCCGGTTTCCCCACGAGCATCTCGACTCCCTGGTGCCCCAGGTGATCGCGCACAACCTCGCGCGCCCCGAAGTGCGCGAGGGGCTGAAGGCCGAACTCCATGCCGTCCTCGAGGACCTGTCACGGCACACCGTGGGAGAGCTGCTCGATCAGGCCGGGCTGCGTGATGCGACACGGCAGTGGCTGCATGCGCACGGCCTGCCCTTCGCGCGCACGCTGGCACACTCCGCACCCTTCATCGCCTGGCGGCACCCCGTGAAGCGCACCGGGCCGTAAGCCGTGCCGACGCAATTCAATTGGGACTGGCAGTCCGTCCGTCCAAGGCCATCACGCCGTCAACGGCCGGTCTTCATGCCTCCACGCGCGGCGGGGCTGGTGATTCAATGGCCGCCTCTGTCCCGCGCGTGGCGCCCAGCGTCTGGTAGAGGCTCAGCAGCATCATCGTCACCACGCTGGACGCATCGGGCCGGGGGCCTGTCATCTCTCGCGGCGGCCAGGCCATGCCCCGCGGCTCGGGGGCCGGAGTGCCCACGTGTGCGCGCGGATCCAGGTCCGCCTGGAGGCGGTGACCAGGGCAACAGGGGCGAAAGGAGAAACGCGAGCGACACGCAGCCAAGCAGCAGCCACCGGCCTCGAACGTGATGGGCAGGGGAGCGGACCCTGTAGAGCTGGCCCAGGTTCTTCAGTCCCTCCAGGTCCCGGAGCAGCTCTTCCAAGGGACCCTGGAAGACGTAGACGCGGCGCTGCAGGAGTCGATCCGGGCTGAATGCCACGTCGGCCAGCGTAGGGGGCGCAATCCGCCCCGGTCAAAACACCCGGGCGTTCGCGCTCCGGGGCGTGCTGCCTCCTCCAAGAGGAGCGCGTCACCACGAAGGCGCAGCGCTTCTACGCAGCCCTGTCTCGCGTGGAGCTGTCGGACGAAGGTCCCGAGGTATACCCGCCGGATTACTGGAGGAAGCTCACCGTGACCCAGGTGGCCGGCACCTCCGTCGCCGGCACGCTGCGCGTCGCCTCGCGGCAGTTGCTCCTGGAAGGACCCTTCACGGCGAAGCGCTGCGAGGGCAACGCTCCGCGGTGATGCCCAGCCAGTCGTGGAAGGCGGCGCGCGCGCTCCTCCGCGTCTACGGCGCGGGCTTGGGAGTCGGCTTCACGTCGGTGTTCTGGCCCGAGACGATGCGCCACTGCTTCTGGGTGCGCTTCAGCACGTACCGCATCTGCGTGCGCAGCAGCCCCTCCTCGGTGTTCTGCACGCCCGGAGGGAGGCCCGTGTGGCCGGTGACCTCGTGCACCGTGTCCACCACGGCGATGTCCTCGCTGGGGAAGCGGATCTTGCGCACGGTGACCTCGGCGTGGCTGGTCTTGAAGATGCTCGCGAAGATGGCGGCGTGGCGCGTCTCGATTTCCGCGCGACCCTGGAACACCGTGCCGACGATGTTGATGAAGTCAGCGTCGTCCGTGAAGTCCCGCGTCCATGCCGTGGCGTCGTGGGCGTTCCAGGCCTCGGTCTGCGCCTTCACCCACTGGCGGAGGTCCTGCTCATCCCGGGCGTGGTCAGGGGTGGTGCACGCCGTGGACACCAACACCAGACTCAGCGCCGCGACGACTGCGAAAGAGGAAGAGCGGGTCATGGCCGCAGTCTGCCATGTGAGACGGTGCTGGACGGACCTCGCTTGCGAAATTCATCCTCCTGCGGCGGCGTGGAGTTGGGCGGTGATGTCCACCGCTCGGGCATGGTCCATCAGTCGTGAGTTCATGTGGACAGAGTGGGCGTTCGTATGGGCCGCGAACCGGCTCTGCTCTCGGACGACCTCGGCCGGGACGAGCGCGCCGCGGACCACGCCGTAGTCGGTATCCCGCAGCAGGATCAGGGCGGCCAGCTCGAAGTCCCAGGACCTGAAGGCGGAGGTCTGCAGCTGTCCGCGCTTCGGTGGCTCGGACACGACCCGAGCCTTCACCTGGAGGCGCTCTCCTGTAGGGAGCGTGAGGTCGTACGACCTGGCCGAGTTGTCCTGAGCGAGCGTTCCCCCGAGGGCGCGAGCAACGAGCCACTCTGCGTAGTCCCCCGCGGGGCGTTGTTGGTGCGCACGACCCCGCGGCGTCGAAGCTCCGCGAGCGCTTGCGCGTACCCGGCGAGAAGCTCGCCGACACTCTGTTTCTGGATACTCATCGTCGTTCCCAGTGGGGTACACCATGCTCGGGCTAGCGTGTCTCAGGGGCGAGGTCTGGAAGACCACCGACTTTCGTGGTCCCTGCTGGAAGTGCACTTTCGGTCGCCCGCTCTGTGCGAAGGCGCCTGGTGTCAAAGTGCATGGGCACAAGAGATAGAGAATATGGGATGTCGTTGCCATGCCGAGCGTCGTGGATTTTGACTCCGACGGAGAGCAGATGCGTCTTCATCTCTTGCTGTTCACAGTGATGCTGTCCGCGTGCGCCTCCCAGGGGCCCGCGTCACGTCCAACCTTCTTCACGTCACATGCGGCGGCAGTGGCTGCCTCCACCCCTTCCGAGGACTACGGCACCGCGCATCCATTCCTGCTCGTGGACTCCGCACCAGACGGGCGGTGGCTCCTCGCCTGCCAGGCACGAGAGGACACCAACGGCGATGGGCGCATCGAGACCGTCTTGGGCTTCCACGGAAACATCGTGGGTGACGCGCTTCGCCCGTACCTCTTCCTGGAGCCCGGAGCGGGCATCCGCATCGACGAGGTTCTCGCCGTGGCCCCCACGGGACGCTTTCTCGTCCTGGTGCGTGACACCACGCTCTGGCTCCTCGACGTGGAGACCCGCGAGGAGAAGGTGCTGGTCTCGGATGTCACGCCCGACACGACGAGCCCCCATCCACCCATCCGCGCCAGCTTCTCCCGGGATGGCCTGCGGCTTCTCTACCTGCGTCCCGAGGGCGGGCGCCCCGTCGCCGTCGTGCGAGACCTGCTCCAGGGGACCGAGCGTGTGCTCGATGCGGGTCGTGGCCTGCTCGGACAGGCCCTGCTGGATCCCTCCGGTCAGTGGGCGGCGTTCGACGTGGTGGAGGACACGAACTCGGATGGAAAGGAGAGCTGGCCCAAAGAGGACACCACTCTCGCACCCGCCACATGCCGAGGGCCGGTCATCTCCAGCTCGCACTTCGGCTGGGAGGGCGACACCCCCGTGCGCCGCTTTCGCCGGGTGGAGGGTGGCCCTCTCCTCCAGGGCGACGACGTCCTGCAACCCATGGGGGAAGGAATGCTGCGACGCGCTCCGGACCGCTCCATCGTTCTGGAGCACGCGGATGGACGGCGGGAGACCTGGGTCCCCTCGGGCTGCAATGGAACCCTGTTGTTCGCGGACGCGGCGCACGAGCAGGTCTTGGTGGTCTGCGAGACACAGCCGGACCTCGGCCCCCTGGAATTGCACGGCGCCAGGGTTCATCAACCCCTGGGTTGGCAGATGTCTCCCCCATTTTCGGACCGGTACATCCACGTGTCCGGAAGCGACGGAAGGCTGCTGTCGTTGTTTGTTGCTGCCGAGCTCGAGCCTTCCAATGCGGTGCACGCCGTCATCGATCTGGAGCGGCGCACCGTCCGAGCGGTGCCCTTGGGGCAGGTGGTGGCTTCCCTGGGGGCTCATGCCCTCCTGGAGGAGAGCATCAAACCTGCTGAGCCCGGCGGCCAGTGGGGAGATCGGTTGTGGCTCTGGAACGTGGGGACAGGGTTTCCACCGAACGTCTTGAGCGAATCGACGGACTCCGGGCTGCTCTGGGCGGGCGACACGGTGCTCGTCATGGGGAAGCGGATCGACTTGCGAACGGGCAAGGTGCTGGGGGATGCCTCGGGTGGGGCTCTGGCGCTCGATATTCGAGGTCGGGTTCTGCGCCCGAGTCCCACCGCGGTGAAGGAACCGGGCGCGTCGGCCCAATCCGGCCCTGTCCGGTGGGAGCCCGCGCTGAAGGCTCACTGATCCCAGCGCACGCGGTACGAGCAGGCGTGGCCGTTGAAGTCGAACGGCTCCACGCGGATGTTCTTCGCGCCGGCCCGGGTCAGCCCCGCTTCGATGATGCCCATGTGGTAACCCGGGTTGCCGTTGCACTCGCTCACCTTGATGGTGTGGTCCGCGCGGCCGTGGGTGATGAGCTCGGTCTTCAGGTAGTTGTTCACCGTGGCGAAGCTCTCCTGCATGCGGGAGAGCACGCGGTCGGGCCCGAAGATGGGCCACAGGGACACGAGCGCCTTGCCCAGCAGCGTGTGCTCCAGGCCCTTGATGACGCCCATGCCGAGCCGCCGGTAGCCTTCCTTCGCGTCCACGTCCGGGTAGAGGTATCGCGCGGTGATGCCCAGGGCCTCCGCGAAGACGTGACGAGGCGTGTGGTGCGGGATCTTCTCGTCCAGGTTCAGGCCGATGGCCCGCAGCCGGTCCTTGAGTTCGGGCGTGAGGCGCGTGCCCACGGAGCGCAGGAAGAGCCCCTCGATGGCATGGCGGTAGACGATCTCTTCACTCAACGCGGCACCCATCCCATGCGTCCGACCCAGGCCGGGGCGGGACGTGCTGGAGCATCCCTGGATTGTCCCTGCAATGCACACGGGCGCGGGGTGAAGGGCGGATTCAAGCGGTCGTCGCAACACTCGAATCATCGTCTTCTGGCTTTGGGACTGGCTTCCTCTCATGCGCGCGCGGGGCCCACCTGCTGGGCATCGGCGAGGCAAGGGGGTGCTGCGGCCGACGCCCATGACCGCGCCGTTCGATTCGCACTCGCGGTGAAGTAGATTCACACCCTTCCGCGAAGCACACAGGAGCCACCATGAAGCTGATATCGAGCAGTGCCATCGTGACGGGGTCGGGCCAGGGCATCGGACTGGGAATCGCCGCGCGCCTCATGCGGGACGGAGCCAACGTCCTTCTCTTCGGGCGGACCCGGGAGAAGGTGGAGGCGGCCGCCGGGGAGCTCAACCGGATGATGGAGGGGCGCGCGCGGGCCGTGCCCTTCGCGGGCGACGTGGTTCGCGCGGAGGACGTGGCGCAGGCCATTGAGGTTGCCACGCGTGAGTTCGGCCTCCCGGGGATCCTGGTGAACAACGCAGGGTCGGCCACCCTCCGCCCGCTCCTTGAGTTGCCGGCGGAGGAGTTCGACCAGATCCTGGCCATCAACCTCAAGGGGCCCTTCCTGTTCACCCAGGCGCTCGCGAGGGCGCTCGTCGCCGCGAAGCAGCCGGGCTCCATCGTCAACATCTCCTCGTTGAATCAGACGGCGGTGACGGATGGGCTCGCCCACTACTGCGCCTCCAAGGCGGGGCTCGCGAACTTCTCGAAGGTCGCGGCTTCGGAACTGGGGCGGTACGGCATTCGTGTGAATGTCGTGGCCCCGGGCGCCATCCGCACCCCCCTGGCCGAGGGTGCCGGCCTCATGAATGGCGCCATGGGGCGGGAGTTCCTCGCCCATACGCCGCTTGGAAAACCGTGTGGCGAGCCGGAGGACGTGGCGAAGGTGGTGTCGTTCCTCTGCAGCGACCTCGCGTCATGGATCACCGGTGACACCCTCGCCGTCGACGGTGGCAATCACATTCGCGGGCTGCACAGCTACGCGGACACACTGGGCCTCACCCGTCCCGTGGAAGGCTGAGTCGTCCGCCGCTTGGCTTCTCCAGCACGCGCCCGTAACGGCCACGTCACGGGTGCGCTCGAAAAAGAGCGCGCGAAACCAACCCAGGGAGTGGTCACAACCTGAACAGATTTTCAAGGGCGCAAACGCACGGCGGTTCGGCTACAGGGCGGCGCATTCCCTGACACGGCTGTCTCCGTCAGCCCGTGGGTGCCCAAGATGCATGCCTCTGCTCCAGACGTGACTCCCTCCTCACCGCCCCGAGCCAGCCGACTCAAGCGGTGGATCATCGGCGTGGTGCTCCTGCTCGCGGTCTTCGCGGGGCTCGTGGCCGTCAAGGCGGGCCAGATCGTCTCGATGATCAACGCCGGTGAGACCTTCGTGCTGCCGCCTGAGTCCGTCACGTCCACCCAGGCGGAGTCCTTCGGCTGGCAGGGGACCCGGAGCGCAGTGGGCACCGTGATGGCGCTTCGGGGCGTGACCCTGAGCGCGGAGCTGCCGGGCGTCGTCAACGACATCCGCTTCGAGAACGGCGCTTCGGTGAAGAAGGGCCAGGTGCTCGTTCAGCTCGACACCTCCAGCGAGCAGGCCCAGCTGGCCGGCGCCGAGGCCGACGCGGAGCTCTCGCGGCTGAACCGTGAGCGCGCCGAGAAGCTCAACGCCCAGGGCGCCAATACCCAGTCGGACCTGGATGCCGTCCGCGCGCGGTCGCTCCAGTCCTCCGCCACCGTGGCCCACCTCAAGTCCCTCATCGCCAAGAAGACCATCCGCGCCCCTTTCGATGGCCGCATCGGCATCCGCCAGGTGGAGTTGGGCCAGCTCGTCTCCCCGGGCAACCCCATCGCGTCCCTGCAGTCCTCCACCCCCGCGCTCGTGGAGTTCCAGCTGCCCCAGCAGGCGCTGGCCCAGGTGAAGCAGGGTCAGAAGGTGCGCCTGCGCGTCGACGTCTTCCCGGGCGAGTCCTGGGAAGGGGACCTCACCACCATCAACCCCGAAGTGGAGCTGTCCTCCCGCAACGTGCGCATGCGCGCCACCGTGCCCAACGCGGACGGCCGGCTGCTTCCGGGCATGTTCGCCAGCGTGGAGGTGCTCTCCGACGCCAGCGAGCAGGTGGTGGCCATTCCCGCCACCGCCGTGCTCTTCGCCCCCTACGGTGACTCGGTGTTCACCCTCTCCGAGGGCAAGGACGCCGCGGGCAAGGCGGCCCTGCTGGCGCGGCAGCAGTTCGTGCGGCTGGGAGAGCGCCGGGGTGACTACGTCGCGGTGACGTCCGGCCTGAAGCCCGGGCAGACCGTGGTCAGCAGCGGCGTCTTCAAGCTGAAGAACGGCATGGCCGTCGTCGTGAACAACGCGATGGCGCCGCCCATCGAGGTCGCTCCCCAGCCGGTGAACCCGTAGGGACGCGGAAGGCGAACCCATGAACTTCACCGACCTCTTCATCCGGCGTCCGGTCGTGGCGCTGGTCGTCAACCTCCTCATCATCATCGCCGGCCTGCAGGCCCTGCGCTCGCTCAACGTGCGGCAATACCCGCGCAGCGAGAACGCCGACATCACCGTCACCACGGTCTACGTCGGCGCCAACGCGGAGCTCGTCCGTGGCTTCATCACCACGCCACTGGAGCGCGTCATCGCCGCGGCGGATGGCATCGACTACGTCGAGTCCACGAGCTCGCAGAACGTCTCCATCATCCGCGCCCGGCTCAAGCTCAACTACGACGCCAACCGCGCCCTGAGTGAAATCAGCGCCAAGGTCGACCAGGTTCGTGGCGACCTTCCGCCCGAATCCCAGGTCCCCGTGATGGGCATCGAGTCCGCGGACAGCCAGTTCGCTGTCGCGTACCTCAACTTCACCTCCGACTTCCTCGAGCAGAACGAGCTGTCCGACTACCTGGTGCGCGTGGTGCAGCCCCGGCTGTCGTCGGTGGAGGGCGTGCAGCGCGCGGACATCCTCGGAGCGCGCACGTTCGCCATGCGGGTGTGGATGAAGCCGGACCAGATGGCCGCGCTCAACGTCAGCCCCATCCAGGTCCGTCAGGCGCTCGCCACGAACAACTCGCTCGCGGCCGTGGGCCAGACGAAGGGCTCGCTCGTGCAGGTGAACCTCACGGCGAACACGGGTCTGCGTTCCGTGGAGGAGTTCAAGCAGCTCATCGTCCGCAAGGATGGCGGCGCGGTGGTGCGGTTGTCGGACGTCGCGGACGTGGTGCTCGGCGCCGAGGACTACGACACCGACGTGACGCTCAACGGGAAGACGGCCGTGTTCGTAGGCATCTGGGCGCTGCCCAACGCCAACTCGCTGGACGTCATGCAGCGCATCCGCCTGGAGATGGACTCGCTCAAGAAGGACCTGCCCGAGCAGATCCACGGCGGCGTCGCCTTCGACGGCACGGACTACATCCAGAACGCCATCGACGAGGTGGTGAGCACGCTCATCGAGACGCTCATCATCGTCGTCATCGTCATCTTCCTGTTCCTGGGCTCCGTGCGCTCCATCCTGGTTCCGGTGGTGGCCATTCCGGTGTCGCTCATCGGCACGGTGTTCCTGATGCAGGTGTTCGGCTTCACGGTGAACCTGCTCACCCTGCTCGCGGTGGTGTTGTCCGTAGGCCTGGTCGTGGACGACGCCATCGTCGTGGTGGAGAACGTGGAGCGCCACCTGCGTGACGGACTGCGCCCGGTGGACGCCGCCATCAAGAGCGCTCGCGAGTTGGTGGGTCCCATCATCGCGATGACGCTCACGCTCGCCGCGGTGTACGCGCCCATCGCCTTCCAGGGCGGCCTCACGGGTTCGCTGTTCCGCGAGTTCGCGCTCACGCTGGCCGGAGCCGTGACCCTGTCGGGCGTGGTGGCGCTGACGCTCTCCCCGATGATGTCCTCCGTCCTCCTGAAGGCGGGCCACGAGGACAAGGGGTTCGCGGGCGTCATCAACCGCACCTTCGAGCGCCTGCGGGCCGCGTACTCCCGCTCCCTGGACAGCTCGCTGCTCGTCCGCGGACCCGTCTACGCGGCGTGGATCTTCCTGAGCGTGCTCGCCCTGGTGATGTTCAACCAGTCGGCCCGGGAGCTGGCGCCCGTGGAGGACCAGGACTTCGTCATCGGCATCATGAGCACTCCGTCCAACTCCACCCTGGATCAGCTCAAGCCGTCCGTGACCAAGACGAGCGAGTTGCTGATGGACATGCCGGAGTCCAGCTTCAACTTCCAGATTGTCCAGCCGAGCAACGGCTTCTGGGGCCTGGTGCTGAAGCCGTACAAGGAGCGCCAGCGGACCACGGCGCAGGTGCTGGCGGAGGCGCAGGAGCGGGTGAACACCATCCCGGCGGTCCAGACGTTCACCCTCCAGCCCCCCGCGCTGCCGGGCGGTGGCAACTTCCCGGTGGAGTTCGTCATCGCGTCCACGGCGGAGGCGGAGGAGCTGCTGGGCTTCGCGCAGCAGCTCCAGGAGAAGGCGACGCAGAGCGGGATGTTCGCCTTCCCGCCCATCATCGACGTGAAGTTGGATCAGCCCCAGTCGGAGCTCGAGGTCGACCGTGAGAAGGTGGCGCAGCTGGGCCTGAACCTGGGGACCGTGGGCCAGGACCTGGGGACCGCCGTGGGCGGCAACTTCGTCAACCGGTTCAACATCGCCGGCCGCAGCTACAAGGTCATCCCGCAGGTCCTTCGCTCCTCCCGCCTCACCCCGGAGCAGCTCAAGGACATCCACGTCACCGGTCCGGACGGCAAGCTCGTGGCCCTGTCGGCCATCGCGTCCATTCAGGACAAGGTGGCGCCCCGGTCGCTCAACCGCTTCCAGCAGCTCAACGCGGTGAAGCTCAGCGGCGTGGCCATCCGTCCGCTGGATGAGGCGCTCACCTACCTGGAGACGGAGGCCTCGCGCATCCTGCCCGCGGGCTACCGCATGGACTACACGGGCGAGTCCCGGCAGCTCCGCACGGAAGGCGACTCGTTCGCTCCGGCGTTCGGGCTGGCGGTGGTGTTGATCTTCCTGGTGCTCGCGGCCCAGTTCAACAGCTTCCGGGATCCGCTCATCATCCTCGCCGGGTCGGTGCCGCTGGCGCTCTTCGGCGCGCTGATAACCACGTTCCTTCGGATGCCGAACCCGATGATGCCGTACTTCACGGACAGCTTCACCACCACGCTCAACATCTACTCACAGGTGGGTCTGGTGACGCTGGTGGGGCTCATCGCGAAGAACGGCATCCTCATCGTGGACTTCGCCAACCGCCTCCAGGAGGAGGGCAAGTCGAAGCTCGAGGCGGTGAAGGAAGCGGCCTCCGAACGGCTCCGTCCCATCCTGATGACGACGGTGGCCACGGTCGCGGGCCACTTCCCGCTCGTCCTGGTGTCGGGACCGGGCGCGGCGGCGCGCAACAGCATCGGGCTCGTGCTGGTGACGGGCATGGCGCTGGGCACGCTCTTCACCCTCTACTTCGTGCCGGCCATCTACCTGCTCATCGCCAAGACGCGCACCGCGGCCGCCAGCGAAGCACCGGAGCTCCAGCAGGCGCCCGACGCCGCCACGTAGGGTGGGGCAGAGAGGCTGGGAGCCTGATGGGGCTCCCGGCCGCTGTTCACCCCTCTGTTGGAGGGGAGGCAGTGGGCTGCAACTCAAATGGCCAGTGCGCTTCTCCAGGCGGAGAGCGTTTTCTCCCGGTGGTCCGGACTGCTGAACCCGAACGGTAATCCGGCAAGGATGAGTCGGACTCTTCTCCTCCCTGTGGCAATCGTGGCCACGGCGAAGAGAGGGCTCTCCTGGCTCGTGCCGAAGTCAGGATAGGCCAACACCGTATCTACGTGGTCCATGGCCGCAAGGTTGGCGTAGGCGAGCGCCTGGTGCAGGTCCGCGCGGTGGGCACTTCGGACGTGTTCGGTCAGCCTTCGCCATCCATGCTGAGCCAATTGAGACAGGTGCGCTTTGTATTTCGCGTCTACCCAGATGACACGGTGAGCACCCCGCAGTGCTACGTCAGGGACGAGTGCACCCATGGATTGGATACCTCCCGCCCAGTTGAGCGGATGTTGCGCTCCTCCGTGAGGGGTCGACTGCAGGCCGAGTCGAGTCGCGAGGTCGGCGGTGAAGGCTGAGACCCATGCCTCCCAGACCTCGTCTATGACCAAGTCCCAGGACAACCCATCAAGGGACTCTGTCCCTCCAAGGCCTCGCTTGTCCGCAACCCAGCCCATGGCTTCGAGCGCCTCTGCGACGAATGCCGACTCCGATGCACGGTGCTGAGCGCGAGGCCGTTGGTGGACGCCTGGCCCGAGTTGAATGGCCAGACTCCGCGCTCGCTCGAGCAGAACCCTCCCTGTTGATGTCTCAGCAGTGTGCCCAAGTTCTTCAATGAGACGGTGCACCGTCCATCGCATCTCCGAGAGGAGCAGCGGGTCGAAGATGGGCTCTGGGAAGGCGCACGGAAATCGCTCCCAACGACCCACAGGAACATTCAGAGTACCCCAGGTGCGCCAGTCGATACGACCGCGCGGGTTGAAACGCTCTTCCTCCACCTGGGCAAATCCACGGCGTGGGTGCCGCCAGAGTGCTTCAAGGCGACGCAGAACGGGAGCTGCTAAGAGCCAGGGAGGTACTTCCCGCGCTGAGCCCGGCACGAGCAAGGAATGACCGAGGCGGGGTTCGACGGAGAAGCCGATGCTCTCGAAAACTGCACCCAAAGAGGTCCATGAGAAGCGGGGGGAAACCAGCAGCCCAGCGACCACCTTGCGCGTGGAAGGCGAGAGCAGGGGGATGGCGCCAATGCGCCGTCCTGGATGGAGGGCCAGGTGGATGCCGCGTTGAGATCGTACCTCAGCGCGGATGTCCAGCCGCTCCAGGAGAGGGCGATTGGCAGCCAAGAAGGGCTCAATCCAGCGGTCTCCGGACTGGCCTACTGTCTCAGCGGCCAGGAGCACTGGCTCCCCGTGGTCGTGGGCGCGTAGGACAGGCCGTGCGGGAAGGAGGGATGGGCGCAGTCTCTCGGCGCGTGCGCGCCCTGATGCCGTCTTCCGCGTCACGCCGCTCGCTCTTCCTGAAGACGTGAGGCAATGCGATCGGTGAGGCCCGCGATGGGCTGGCTGGCACTGCCGGTGAGTCGCTCGGAGAGGTACTCGCGTAAGAGCGGGATGAGTTCGAGATCGAGGCGGCGTGCGATGCGTTTCCCTCTCTCCTTGGCGTCTTGGTCGTGCCTTGGGTCGAGGAAGTACGCGTGGCCTGGAATGAGCTTCAGGGCCTCCTCATCGGCAAACTCAGTGAAGGTATCGAGGACGTCGTTGAAGCAGGCTATCGCCAGAGGTACCCCCTCTGCGTCCACGGGCCGTCGGTCCGGCCACATCTCGAGGAATGCAAAGCGGCGGCGGACTGCCAGGTCCATGCGGGCGATGGTCCGGTCCGCGGTATTGCGGGTCGCCAAGAGGTGAAGACCCGAAGCCAGGGAAACCTTTCGGTCGTTCCACCCGTCTGGACGGTGGGGCAGTTCGATTTCACGCTGCTCGCCAGGCTCCAGGAGGACGATGGCCTCTCCAAGCACGCGCGAGAGGTCTGCGCGGTTGACCTCGTCAATCAGAAGGACGTGTTCGCCCGTTTCTGCGGCTTTGTTGGCTCGCAAGAAGTCTCCGAGCCGAACCTCGAAGGCAAGCCCTCCTGCGGCCGGTTTCGGATACAGCCCCACGACGAAGTCTTCATATGTGCGAGCCGGGTGGAACTGAATACGAGTCGCCTGGCCAATCTGGCGCGCCACCTCATAGGCCAGCCGTGTCTTTCCGGTGCCCGGTGGGCCTTCAAGGATGACGAAGCGTCGCTCCCGAAGGAGCGCCAAGACCTGGGGCAATTCCACCTGGGGAAAGATCGCTCCCAAGATTGCTGCGTGCCGCTCGTTCCAGCGCTGCCGAGCGGCACTCGTCAGCGGGGTGTCATGTTCGGAGAAGAAGAGGTCCAGTAGGTCCTCTACGGCCTCGCTATCTTTGTTCGAGCGAACCGGAACGGCGGCGTAGATAACTTTGCCGTAGGCCTTACTGACGGCATCGAGTTGGTCTGGCCAGTTCTCGATGATGGGCTCCGGTACCTGTGAGGTTACATCGAGCAAGTCGGGTTTCACCCATATCTTGCCATTGTGGAGTCGAGCCAGGGCGCGAAGGCGGCGGGCGTGGCCAGGCCGTCCCAGAATATGGGTGTCCGCACCGAAGCCGTCTGTCCCAATCACGAGGACCGCAATGCTCCCCTCCGTTCCTGGCATCCAGACGAAGGAGGTCCCTTGGTAAGCACCCGAGGTGGGGTTTTCAGCAGTGATGAATCCGGCGTAAGAGGCGGCGTCGTCCTTCTTCTGAAGATTCACCCGCAACTGGTATCGCGACTTATGGTGGTCAGCCTTGTGATAGCGCTCCTCATAAACGGCCCAGAGAAGCTGCCGCACCGACTCGGGGTCTCCCATCTGCTTCCAGGCCCGGCCAGCGATCATCCCGGATAGCAGCTCATCAAAGGCTTTGCCCATGTTCTCCCTCGCGAAGCGGAGGCTCGGGCAGGGAAGGATGGAGGTCAAGGCATGCGCGCAGTCGAATGCGCGAATTGGGGGAGGTTGTGAGGAACCTGGAGGTGCCCGCGCAGGGGGCGAGCTGGGCGGGAACCCTCAACGGATTTGTGACTCCTCGACGCCGACGGGCTTGGCTACGCCAAGCCCCTCTCCGGAGTGCGCATGCGGATGGCGAGCGCGCGGCAGCCCGTGGCGGACTCAGCGTCGTCGGGTGGGGCCCACGCTCCGAGCGAGTGGTAGAGCCTGCCCTCTCGCCGCTCCAGGTAGAGGATCATGTTGAGCGGCCAGCCACTGCCCTGGAACAGGTGCCGGTCCATGGGCGTGGGCTCCTGGCTGACGCGCAGGCCGCGCTCGTGGGGCGGGCCAATGCGGTGCCAGTCCGGGTGCAGGTGGATGGAGCCGAGCACTTCCAGTCCCTCGGCCTCGGCCTCGGCGGTGATGCGCAGCAGCTCGCGAGGCTCACACCAGTAGCCGCGCCTCCCGTTGGCGTAGCATGCGCCGAAGCGGGGGATGATGGCCGCTTCGAACTCCTGGAGCACGGTGTCGTCCGTCTCGCGGATGTTGGTGGCGAAGCCCACGCGCTCCACGTGCATCGCGTCGTCCGTGAAGCGGCCCAGCAGCACGGCCCAGTTGCGTGGCGGAAGCTCCGGCGTGCACGCCGCGTACTCCCGGACGGCGTCCGCCATGAAATCAGACAGCGCCGCCGGGTCCATGAGCACGACGTCAGCGCTCATTCTCCGGACTCCGGCGTGGGGAGGCGGCCCGCGGCCCGGTCCTCGCGCAGCTGCGTGATGAGGTGGCGGGCCATGCGCTCCTCGAAGGCGGCGGCGCTGTCCGGCGTCCACGGATAGAAGCCCTGGCCCGTCTTCAGGCCCAGCTCGCCCTGGTCCACCTTCTGGGCGAGCACCGGCGGCACCGGACGCCCCGAGCCGCGCAGGATATTGGTGATGAAGTCCAGGCCCACGAGGTCCAGCCGGTCGAAGATGCCGGAGGCACCCAGGCGCCGCCCGATGCCCTGGGTGAGCACGCGGTCCACCATCTCCGGCGTGGCCACTCCCTCCTGCACGATTCGGAAGGCTTCGCCAATGAGCGCCTGCTGCAGGCGCGGGCCCACCGAGCCCGGCACGTCCTTGGCGAACACCACGGGCGACTTGCCCAACTCTTCAAGGAATCGCCGCACTGTCTCCACCGCGTCGGGTGAGGTCTTCTCGCCAGGGATGACGTCCACCAGCGGCACCAGGTGCGCGGGCAGGTAGTAGTGCGCGGAGAGGACACGCTCCGGGTGAGCGCAGTCTCGGGCAATGGCTGTCACGCTCAGCGCGGTGGTGTTGGTGGCGAGCAGGGTGTCCGGTGACGCGAGCCGGTCCAGCTCCTTGAAGAGTTGCTGCTTGAGCGCCAGGTCCTCGGGGATGGATTCGATGACCAGGTCCTGAACCACGGCGGCCTCGGCGAGCACCGTGGTGCGATGGATGCGCGCGAGCGCGGTGGTGCGTTGCTCAGCGCCGAGCATCCCTGTCTCCACCAGCAGCGCGGCGTCGCGCTCCAACTTCACGCGCGCTGCCTCGCTGCTCTCCGCCTGCCTGTTGAAGAGCACCACCTGTCTGCCGGCGATGGCGAGCTCGAGTGCGATGCCGCACCCCATGGCTCCGCCGCCAACAACGCCAATCCTCATCAGCCGCTTGTGTCCCATGTGCCGCGAGCGTGGCTGCCCTCCGCACGCGTGGCAATCACTTGAATGGCGGCTGCAATTGTCCAGGGCGCATGCGTGACGCGCCGAGCCTTCAGCGGCGTCACGGATTCACAAAGCCCCCGTGCCGCTCGCCTTCAGGGCGCGCACATCCCGTCCGACGGGCCCTTGCCTGCCTCCCCAGACAGGCGGGGCGTGCATGACGATATTGCGCTCATGCCGCAGCTTGTCATGTGCCGGCGCTTCAATGGATTCAGCGCGCGTCAACGCGCGAGGAGGAGCACCCATGCTGGATACCGAACGTGTTGGCGAGCCCCTTCGTCATCTTGAAAGTCGCATCCTTCTGGCCGAGGCCCGGAGGGCGGTACCGGAAGCCTTCGACTCCCAGGGCCGGCTGCTCTCACCCGTCGCTGGGAAGTGGGTCCAGCCGCCTGCCTGGTTCAATGCCGTCTCGCCCATCGACGGCAGCGTCCTCGCGGAGTTGCCGCTGCTGGGCGCCGCCCAGGTCGCCACGGGAGTCGAGCAGGCCGCGGCGGAGTTCGCGCCCTGGGCGGCGCGTCGGCTCGATGACCGCGCCCGTGTCGTCGCGGAGGCGGTGGTGCTGCTTCATGCACACCGGGATCTGCTCGTCCGGATTCTCGCGTGGGACATCGGCAAGACGCTGCCCACGGCCTCCAACGACGTGGACCGGTGTCTCGCGGGCATCGCGTGGTACCTGGAGCAGATGGACCGGATGATCGATGGCCGCAAGCCGCTCGGCCTGGTCTCGAACATCGCCTCCTGGAACTATCCCTTCTCCGTCCTGCTGCTCAACGTGCTCGTGCAGTCGCTCGCGGGCAACTCGGTCATCGCGAAGATTCCGACCCAGGGTGGTGGCGTCTCACTCACGCTCGCCTTCGCGTTGCTGCGCCGCGCGGGTCTTCCCGTCTCGCTCGTGGGGGGCCGCGGGCGGGACCTCTCCGAGGCGCTCGTCGGCCATCCCCGCATCGCGGGCGTCGCCTTCATTGGCGGCCGCGCCAACGGTGGCGAGGTCCACCGTCGCCTGCGTGAAACGGACAAGCGCTACGCGTTGGAGATGGAGGGCGTGAACGCCTACGCCATCACGCACTTCACGGATTGGGACGGGCTTGGCGAACAGATTCGCAAGGGCTTCGACTTCGGCAAGCAGCGCTGCACCGCCTACACCCGCTGGGTCGTCGAGAAGTCGCTCGTCCCGAAGTTCGTCCGGACGTATGTCGATACCGTCTCCGCGTTGCGCGTCGGCAATCCGGTCCTGGGGGCGCACGTGGACTTCGGGCCGCTCATCTCCCCCAGCAAGGCCGAGGAGCTCCGCGCCCTCATCGCCGAGGCGGCGAAGCAGGGCACCCAGGTGCTGCATCAGGGGATGCTCGCGGAGGACGCCTTCACCGCGCGGCAGGAGCGGGGCGCGTACCTGCCGCCCGTCCTGCTCTTCGGCATCCCGCGAGACAGTGAGCTCTACCTGCGCGAACCCTTCGGCCCCGTCGACATCCTGGTGTCGGTGGACTCCGAAGAGGAGCTGCTGCGGGAGGCCAACGTCTCCAACGGCGCGCTCGTGGCCTCGGTGGCGACGGACGACCCGGAGCTCGCCCGGCGCATCGCCAAGCGGCTCCATGCCTTCAAAGTGGGCATCAACGCGCTGCGTTCGCGTGGCGACCGTGAGGAGTCCTTCGGCGGCAGGGGCGGCTCATGGGCAGGCGCCTTCGTCGGTGGCACCCACCTGGTGCGCGCCTTCACGGACGGCCCGCATCCCATGGAAGGCAACTGGCCCGCTTGAAGCGTTCACCCGCGCGTCAGTTCCAGGGGAACACGCGGCGTGGCAGCATGGTGCGACCTTGAGTCAAACGGGAGCGCACGATGCAGGCTTTGAGGAACGCGGGCACGGTGTTGCTTGTGCTCGCACTGGGCGGTGGGGCTTTCGCGGAGGAGGACGGAATCTGGTCGCCCAATGACCAGTTCCACGAGCCGAATGGGGATTGTGAGCTCGTGGCCGTCCTCCCCGCGCCCAAGGGCGCCTGGGGCGTGGTGGGGCACACCTGCAATCGATTGAACGGCGAGCCCGTGGGCAGCGTCGTGGTCATCGACGCCCAGGGCAAGCGCGCCACGTCGCCGGCTTCCGTGGCGCTCGAAGCCGCGTCCGACCGGGACCGCATGAAGGAGCTGGTGCAACTGCTTGCCGTGCCTTCCGGGGGCTACATCGCGACGTATCGCTCCCGCGACGAGAAGGCTCCCAGGGGCGAGAGTGGGCCCGCGCGCGTGGCCCATGAGCTCGTCCGCCACACGGCGGCGGGGGCGAGGGCCGACGCCTTCAACAGCAAGGTGCGCGAGGCGCTGCTCGACAAGGTGGGCGCCTCGTCGTTCATCATCACCGCGGAGGTGGATGCGAAGTCGAGGCTCATCGTCGCGGCGTCAACGCCAGACGAGACCTACCTGAAGCAGGTCCCCCTGTGGCTGCTGCGCTTCACCCCCGATGGCACCCTCGAACGCGCCGAGCGCTTCGACTCGGTCCTGAAGGAGCTCAGGCTGGGCTGGTATGTGTTGAAGCAGATCCGCGCCCGGGCCGACGGAGGCCTCTTCCTGAGCGGCCGGTTCCAACCGGAGGGGATTCGGTCCGAGGTTCCCGTGCTCGCCCTCAACGCGCAGTGGAAGCCTGAACCGCGCTTCAACACGCCTCTCATCTCCTGGGCGATGAAGGGGGAGGGCGGCATCGAGTTGAGCCTCATCGCCCCCCGTGCAGACGGCTCGGTCGTCGGGGTGGGAAGCGTTGTGCAGGGAGAGACGCGCGCGGACGTCATGCGACTGACGTCCGACGGGCGGCTCGACCCCACCTACAAGACCTTCCGGCAGGAGGGGGAATACCCCCAGGGCCGCTTCATGCGCGTGCCGCAGATGGGGCTCGGGCCGAACGGGAGCCTCGTGCTGGCCCAGAACAACATCCCCGCCGTGGATCCGCCGGAGGGCCCCTGGCGCGCTCCGGGCCTGGTGCGCTTGAAGGCGGACGGCTCGGTGGATGCGCGGTTCCAGAAGGGGCTCGGCGCGGGACTTCGCTACCGGAAGGCGGCGGCGGAAGTGAAGCGGAGTCCCGATTCCGCGGGCTTCCTCCGGATGGTGGCGGCGATGCCGGACGGGTCCGTGGTGGTGGATGGGCTCTTCGATGAGTTCGCGGGCCAGCCGGTGACACCGCCCATCCGGCTCGCGGCGGATGGCACCCGGGTGGCGGGATTCCAGGCGCGATTCGAAACGGTCCTTCCGCCGAAGAAGGAGGTCCCCAACGCGACGGCGAGTGCGTTCTTCCAGGCGGACGGCAAGACTCACTACGTCGAGTGCGCCCGGCCGGGAGAGATGACGGAGACGTTCCTCTACTGGACGAGTGGCGACATCTGGGGACACACCCCCTCGTGCGGGGTCCACCTCGGCGGGAGCATGGCCACACCCGCGGGGGCGTGGCAGCACTGCGATGCGCGGGTCCGCAGGGCCCAGGCCCAGGGGGCCACCTGCAAGGAGACGAAGGAAGCGCCGATGGGTCTCCGCCGCCGTCCGTGATCAGGGGCTCGCTGACGCCCTGGCCTCCACCTTCCAGCAGGCAGCGGTGTAGCGGACTTCCGCTCCGTGCACGAACGGCTCGAACGCGGCGCGGACCGTTTCGATGACGTGGGTGCGAGTCCGGTCGTCCGCGTCCTGGAGGACCCTGCTGAGGAGACCGAACCGGGTCAGGTAATTGACCAGCTCCTTCTCGGGCAGGGTGCAGGTGACATCGATGGGCTGGATGTCGATTCCGGCCCAGCCGCTCTCCTCCAGGATGCGGTGGACACGGTTCGAATCCGCGAAGGCGAACTGCCCTGGCGCGTCCGGCCGGCGTGCGGGGATGTTCGACACGAGCGGCGCCGCGGCGCGCTCGGCTGTTGTCATGAACGGATTCTCCGAAGGACTCCGCCACGCGATGGCCAGGAACTCGGCGTTATTCGTTGCGGCATGTCGCAGGTTCGCGAAGGCCCGGACGGGGTCCTCGAAGAACATGACGCCGAAGCGCGAGATGATCATGTCGAAGCTGGCGGGCTCGAAGGCGTGCAGCTGCGCGTTGGCTCGGATGAAGCGGGCAGGAGTGCCTTCCTGTTCAGCCCGGGCACGGGCGGCGGCGAGCATCGGCTCCGAGATGTCGATGCCGGTGCAGCGGCCTTTCGTGCCCAGCCGCCGCGCGACGGCGAGAGTCGTCCTGCCCGTACCGCAACCGACGTCGAGCACCTGGCGCGCGGAGCTTGCGACGACTGCTTCGGCGAGCAGGTCTTCGAACGGCTTGAACATCGCATCGAGCACCTCCTGGTTATCGGCCCAGGCGTGGCCGGCGGTGCCGTTCCACAGCTTCGTCTGCTCGTCCTCGGGCTGGCGCGTGTCGTCCATGGGTATCTCCTCTTGCTTGCCTTCAAGAACCAGAAGCCGCAGGGTGCCACTTCAAGTCGACTTGAGGTCAAGAGGATGACTGAATTGGACATCACGGAGGTGGCGAAGCGCTCCGGCGTTCCGGCCTCGACACTGCGCTTCTACGAGGAGCGGGGGCTGCTCGCCTCCATCGGCAGGCGGGGGCTGCGCCGTCTGTTCGGGCCCGAGGTGCTGGAGCGGCTGGCGCTGATAGCGATGGGGCGCGCCGCGGGCTTCACGCTTGATGAGATCGCGCTGATGTTCGCGCCGGACGGGCGGCCGCGAATCGACCGGAAGATGCTCGCGACCCAGGCGGAGAAGCTGGACAAGACGATCCGCGAGCTGAGCGCGATGCGCGACGGCCTGCGACACGCCGCGGCCTGCCCCGCGCCGAATCACATGGAGTGCCCCACCTTCCGCCGCCTCCTGCGAGGCGCTGCGTCAGGCGCTATGGGCGCGCGAAGGAAGAGGACACCACGGCGGACGTAACGCCATGACGGGCTCAGTCATCAACCAATGGAGATCTTGGAGACTTCGTTGAGAGGCAAGCCGCTGAGCTCCTCTAGAATCCAGTCGATGCGTTCGAGAAGCGAATCATTCTTCGGGTTGCCTGCCAGTGCGTCCCGCAGCTTCCGGAGTTCATCCATCACCTCCGGCAGGTCTATCACGTCGACAACAGGGCCATCCTCAAACAGGGGAACCCACTTGAGTCCAAGCTTCTCGGCCGTAGGGAGCCACAAGCCGTGGTACGCCCCTTGGGTGGCAACTGGAATGTAGAGTGAGTCCCTGTCCTTCGACTTGAACTTGATGAGGATGGCGACGGACATCAGTAGCTCTCTTGAAGGTGGTCCAGTCTGGGTGCTCTCAGACATCAAAGCGGAATGGGGTGGCGCTGGCGGATGGGCGCTGTGCGAACTGCTGGCAGAAGCGGTTCAGCGTTTCATAGGAGGCCGTGGGTAGGACGTCCCGGAACTCCAGATGGGTCACGAGGCAGAAGAGCGTGACCTCCAGGTAGCTCAGGTCCCGCTCGGGCGGGAGGGCGGCCAGCGCGGCGCTCGCGTTCTCCTCCAACCACGCCATCATGTTGAGCAAGGACTCACGGAGCTTGCGTGCGTGGGTCGTGCCCTCTCCGGCGCCAGCCATCTTCTCCATGACCAGCGTGACCTCCGTCGCCATGGCTTGCAGGGTGAGTTCCTGCATGTTCGCCAGCAGGGGTACGTCCAGGTCCTCCGGCCACACCACCCGGAGCCTGGGATTCGACCGCCGCCACAGCTCACGAGAGACATTGAGCGCGCCGAACCAGACACCTTGAGATGTCTTCAGGACGGGGATCCGGAGCGCGGGGTTGCCGCCATAATCCGCGGGGTCCGTGGACAGGAGGTCCCGCACCACCTGAAACGAATGGTCGATGCGCAGCTCCGCCGCGAAGAGCCGGGCAATGCGCGTGAAATGCGAGCTTGAACGGCCGATGATGACAGGCTTTTCGAGCGTGGCCATGGGGTCCCTCCGGTCGGATGGTGTGGCAGGCTACCGCACCGCGGGCCGGCGGACCCCGAATCCATTGCACTGCCTGTCAGGATGGAGCCGGCTTCTCCGTGACTCCCTCTCGCGACAATCTACCTGCGAGGAGGGATGCGGTAGAGTGCCGCGCCGCCACGCGCAGCCGAGGGGGAAATCCATCATGGAAGGTCTTGGAGAGTCGGGCTCGACGGCCCGGCGTCAGCGATTGCACTTCATCCATCAAGCGCGCCCCTGGTTGGCGCTCATCCTGACCCTCGCGGTCAGTGCCTGCGGCGAAGGCTCGACCTCCACCGACACCGTGGCGTCCATCGTCATCCGCGGTGCGCCCGCCGAAGCCCTCATCCCGGGTGAAAGCGTGCAGCTCACCGCGACTCCGAAGGACGCGGCCGGCGCCACCGTGGACAAGCCCGTGGCCTGGACTTCCAGCAACAAGGCCGTCGCGCAGGTGAGTGCCCAGGGGCAGGTGCTCGCGGTGAGCGTGGGGGAGGCAGCCATCTCCGCCACGAGCGAACGCGCCAACACCACCGTCATGGTCCGGGTGTCGAACCCACCGCAGCCCGAGGACACGTTGGCGTCCGTCCTCGTGAGCGGCGTGCCCGCCGAGCCGCTCGCCACCGGAGAGAGCGCGCAGCTCACCGCCACGCCGAAGGACGCATCCGGAGCCACGCTGGATCGGCCGGTGACCTGGAGCTCCAGCAGCAGTGAAATCGCGGAAGTGAATGCCCAGGGCCTGGTTCGGGCCGTGAGCGCGGGGGATGCGTCCATCTCCGCCACGAGCGGGCGGCATACCACCACGGTCGCGGTGCGGGTGAAGGCGCTCCAGGTCGCGTCCGTGACGCTCGGGGGCGTGCCCTCCGGACCGGTGATGACCGGCACCACGGTGCAACTCTCCGCCATTCCGAAGGATGTGCACGGGACCCCGCTCACCGACCGCGTCGTCACCTGGAGTTCGAGCGACACGACCCGTGCCCAGGTGAGCGTCTCCGGCCTGGTGACGGCGCTGAAGCCAGGGCAGGTGCTCATCACCGCGACCAGCGAGGCGCAGAGCGCCTACGCGGCCCTGGCCCTCCAGTCCCCAGACATCGCATCGGTCTCGGTGCTGGCTGACTCCCCCGGGCTCTACGTGGGCCAGGAGGTCCAGCTCCAGGCGGTCCTGAGGAACAGCAGCGGCAGCGTGGTGACGGGACGCACGGTGACATGGAAGAGCTCGGATGCCTCCCGGGCGGTGGTGGACGCGAACGGTAAGGTCCTGGGCGTGGGCGTGGGCGCGGTGACCCTCACCGCCACCTGCGAGAGCGCCTCGGGCACCGCCAACCTGCGTGTGATCGCCAGGCCCTCGGCCTCGTGGCGCCAGACGGCGGAGTGGGCCACCTTCCAGGGCACGGCCCGGCACACCGGCGCGGTTGAGGCGACGTTGGATCCGTCCGCCTTCCGCTCGCTGTGGTCGCGCCAACTGGGCGTGGGCTCCGGCGCGCTGAACCCTGTCACCGAGGGCGACGGCAGGGTCTTCGCCTCCAGTTACAGCTATTTCAGCACCAATCAGCAGCTCTCCGCGCTCGATGCGCGCACAGGCGAGCCGCTGTGGACCTACAACTTCAACCGCATCCACTCGGCCCACCCCCCCGCCTACAGCGACGGGGCGGTCTATCTCACCACTGGAGGACACGAAGACTCGTTCCTCTATGCGTTCGATGCCGCCACCGGCGAGGTCCGGTTCCGTGGCGCGTACGGCAATCAGTGGTCGCGCTACTACGCTCCCGTCGTCATGGACGGGACTGTGTTCATGGCCGGCGGCTACTACGGAGGCATGTATGCCTTCAACGTCTCCGGCGGGGAACACCAGTGGTTCACGCAGACCAGCCAGTACGATGAGTGGACGCCCGCCGTGGAGGGCAACCAGGTGTTCGCCTACACCGAGCCGCGGTTGCAGGTGGTGGATGCCCTCACGGGCACCATGTCCTATGAGATCGCGGACCCCGGCTTCCAGTGGACGGGGTGGAGCATGAACACGGCGCCGGTGCTGGGCGGCGCCCAGAACGTCCTCGCCATCCAGGGCAGCCGGTTGCTGTCCTTCGATCTGGAGAACAGGACGGTAGGCTGGACTCGGAAGGCCAGCTTCACGGGAACGGTCACCGTCGCGGAGGGGGTGTTGTATGTGTTCAACAACCGGGCCGTGGAAGCACGGTCGGAGGCGGATGGTGCCTTGCTGTGGACCTGGATTCCGCCGGAGGGCGAGCCCCGGTGGACGACCCTCGTGACCGACAACCTGCTCTTCGTCAGCACGTCGTCGAACACCTACGCGGTGGACCTCACCGCCCGGGTGCAGATGTGGAAGTACCCTGCCGGCGGCCGTCTCGCGCTGGGCAAGGACGGCATCCTCTTCATCGCGCAGGACAACGGCACCCTGGCAGCCATCGCGGTGAAGTAGGACGTCCGTGGGGCCCCCTCAAGGTCGGGAGGGCCCCGCCAGGGCCGCCATGATGATCCGCACTGCGATGTCCGGCTGGTCCCCTCCCATGTGGAGCGTGTTGACCGAATAGATGAGGCGCCGGCGCAAATCCCGCGTGGCGCCCATCCCGTTGTTGTAGCCGTGCCGGTCGCCCGTCTTGCCCCAGAAGATGACGCCGTCGATGTCGTGGCGCCTGAGGCCCGCGCTGTAGGTGGCGCGACCGCCTCCCGCGGCGGGCAGGTCCGGGACGGTGAACAGCTCCTCCTGCTGCTTGCGCGGCAGCAGCCGGCCCTGGAAGAGCGCGACGAGGAAGCGGTCCAGGTCCTCGGCGGTGGAGATCATCTCTCCGGCGGCCCAGGGCACGGATTGGCTGGCCTCGGTGACGTCCACCAGGCAGCGCTCGCCGTAGGCGATGGCTCCCGCCGGGCAGCCTGTCTCGTCCGGCGCAACCTCTTCGTAGCCACGCGTGTGGCGCCCGGGAAGGGTCACGTCGCTGCCGGGCACGAAGGTGTCCCGCAGGTGCAGCGGACGCAGGATGCGCTCGCGCACCGCGTCCCCGTAGGGTCGGCCCGTCACCTGTTCGATGAGCAGCCCCGCAACGAGGTAGCCGATGTTGCCGTACTCCTGCTGCGTGCCCGGCGCGAAGCGGGGGCCCTGGGGGAGCGTCAGGGAGAGGAGCTCCCGGGGGCTGAAGCGCCGGAAGCGGTTCTCGAAGAACCAGTCAGGGTCCTTCTGCGGCACCGGCACGCCGGGCAGTCCGTGGGTGAAGTTGAGCAGCTGGCGCACGGTGATGGGCGCGTAGACGCCCGCGGGCAGCAGGCGCGGCAGGTAGTCCTGGACGGGCCGGTCCAGGTCCACGCGCCCCTCGGCTGCGAGCTGCAGCACGACGATGGCCGTGAACGTCTTCGTCATGCTGCCAATGCGGAAGTGCGCGTCCGCGGGCACCGGGGCGCCGGTGCGGATGTCGGCCACGCCGGACGTGCCCAGCCAGCGCCCGTCCGCGCCGCTCACCCGGACCAGCGCGCCGGTCACCTCCGCGTTCGGCAGTCCCGAGATGGCCTGTCGCAGCGCCTCGCGGTTCAGGGGCGGCAGGGGCGACCTCGCCGCCTCCAGCTCCTGTTCGCCCACCTCCAGCGCGGCACCGGCCGGTGCCTCCGGCCCGCAGGCGGGGGCCGTGAAGCTCGCGAGCAATGCCATACCCAGCCGCAGTCCGCGGTGCAGGACAGCCATGTTCCATCTCCTGTGAGGGAAGGGCCGGCGCTTTCCGGCCGGCGGATGGAACACCGGTGACCCCGGGCGGTGTCACCGGGCAGGGCGGAACTTCAATCCACCGCCACGTACAGCTCGCCGTCCCGACCGATGGCGCCGGGGGCGAGCGACCATCCCTGGCCCTCCTGCAGGAGGTAGAGCGTGCGCTTTCCCTCCGGTGAGCGCGCCGCCCCGATGAGCAGGTACCGGCGTGTCCGTTTCGCTCCGGTGAGCGTCAGCACGTCGTGCTTCACGCTCCAGGTGCCCTGGTCGTCCTCGGAGCCGAACTTCATCGCGCCCACCTGTCCGGACGCGCCCCCGAACTTGTATTGGAACTCGCGATTGGCGCCGAAGGTGTAGTCGATGCTGTAGGAGACCGCCGTCATGGTGGAGCCGCCGGTATAGGCGTTGACCCACTGGGCCGCGGAGCTGGTGCCGTAGCGGGAGTGGCCCACCACCTCCGTGTCGTCCACCAGCGGCAGTCCCACGGGGCTCCCTCGCACGCCTTTCAGCGCTTCCTCCACCCGGGCGTAGGACGTGTTCCAGGAGAACGAGGCTGACATGGCCTCACCCAGGCCCCCGGGCGTCATGAAGCTTTGGATGAACACCAGCGGCTCCAGGCGGTCGCCCGCCTCCACCAGATAGAGGCTCACGCGGAAGCTCCGGTCGTTGTTCTTCGCGCGCACCTCCGCCGCGGTGAAGAAGGCGCGGGCCCCGTTGGACATGAAGCGCCGCATCACCAGCGGGTTCTGCGGCACGCGGTTCCAATCCGCGCCAATGCGCTCCTGCCACACCTTCGCGAGCCGGTCCTCGGCGTCATCGAGCCCGGGCAGGGCCGGCAGCCGGAGCACCTCCACCCCCAGGGTGTCGCCCCGGTCGTCCCACTCGAGGATGAATCGTCCGTCCTCCTGGGTCTTCCACCCCTGGGGCGCGTCGAACGCGAAGCCGCCGGGTTCGCCCGGGCTGCCGCGCGCCCGGTTCACCGCGCCTGGAGTTCCGGGCGTGTCGCTGTCTGCTGTCTCCGGCGAAGAGCCCCAGGGCCATGAGCCCCAGGGTGCCGGTGCAGCAGAAGGCGCAGGCGCCTCCGACCACGAGGAGGATCCAGACGAGGGGGCTCTTGGGACGGGCCATGGTGGGTGCCTGGGAAGGAGTGCGGGGCCGCGAGGGACGTTCGGGTGGATGCGCCGGTCATCCGCTTCTACGCCCAGCGGGCCCGATCTCCCCACGCCCCCCAGCGTGTGGATTTAACCGCGTTTAATCCCAGCAGTTCCGCGGGGTGCGTAGGGTGTCCGCCACCTGCCGCGATGGCGGGCCTGCATGAGGGGGCAATCCATGTCGAGACACGTCGTGCGTTCGCTGTGCCTGGGTTCCGTGATGGCGTTGGCTTCCGCCTGTGGCGGAGCGATGGACGAGGCCGGCCCGGAGGAGGCGCTCGGGTCCGCTGAGCAGGCCGTCTGTCCGCAGGGAACAGCGGTCGCCGGGTGCCTGGACTTCCCGTCGGGTGGCTTCTCCGACGCGAGTTGTCCCGGGGGCATCAAGTGGAGCTATTGGGACTGCACGCAGTACAAGGCCGGCTCCGGGAGCAGCGTCCAGTGGTACCGCGCCAACTGCGGCCCGACGCAGTACTACATCTGCGGGGGCACCTACACGACGCCTCCGAACACGAACCCGCCAGCTTGCAAGAAGACCTGCTCGTAGGCGTCAGCGTCCCGCGCGCCGCAGGACGGCGGGCGTGAGCCCCGTCACCCGGCGGAACACCGTGGTGAAGTGACTCTGGGAGCTGAAGCCGACCGCGAGCGCGATGTCTCCGAGGGAGCGGGTCGTGTGGCTCAACAGGCTGCGCGCCCGCTCCACCCTCCGCTGCTGCACGTAGGCGTGCGGCGTCATGCCCATGGACTGCCTGAAGGCGCGGGTGAAGTAGAAGACGCTCAGCCCCGCGCGCCGGGCCAGCTCGCCCACCTGGATCCTCCGCGCGAGGTGCGCTTCGACGAAGAGCCGCACGCGGTGGAGCGCTGCCGCGGAGAGGCCTCCGCGCCTCCGCGCCGCTCGCGTCCCCCCGGGTTCCTGGAGCAACTTCGCCATGCGGGTGGCATGGCGGTCCTGCACCTTCCTCGCCTCGCCCAGGAAGCGGGCGATGACCTTCAACTCCGCGTCCGGCAGCGGCGCCATCAGCTGCAAGCCATCCGCCTGGAGGGGACCCCAGAGGGTTTCAATCCATTCGCGCGCATGCCCGGTGAGCGCGAGCTTCCTGTTGCTTCCCGAGCCCTCCCGCTGGACGTAGCCGGCGAGCTCCAATCGCTCCACATCGGCGCCTCGTGCGACCGCGCTCAGGGGCGCGGGGCCTCCGAAGTGCAGCTGCGCCAGACACGTCAGTTCCGCGCGGCCGAGCGCGAGCACCTCTCCCACGGCGGAGTCGAACTCCGCGGAGGCTTCCTGGAAGCGGACGATGTCGGCGCCAATCTGGGCGAGGAGTGCGTGCCGGGGGCTCATGGAAAACACCGCAGGATTGAGAAAAACAGCACAAGGGCGCGAAAGACGCTCGTGGGCACGGGACGCATGCTGGCCCCATGATGAACCTGAAGCCCTCCGCGGCGGAAATCCTGTTGTGGCTCTTCGTGCTCAACCTGGGCGTCGCGTTCGGCGCGGGGCTCTATGAGCACCGCATCTCGCTCCCCCGGTGGCTCGACGTCACGGGCGGGCACTGGTCCTCGGAGGCGGCGCGCCAGGATGACGTGGGGCGGCGCTTCTGGGGTGTTGTCACCACGGGTCCGCTGACGCTGCTCACACTGGCCAGTCTCTATTTCGCCACGAGGGCCACGGGTCCGCTGCGCTCCTGGTGGCTCGCGGCCGCGCTGGTGGTGCTCGTGGACCGGGTGCTGACCTTCTCGTACTTCATCCCCACGATGGTCCGACTGATGCAATCGCCTGACACTCCGGCGGCCGTGGAGACCGCGACCCGGTGGGTTCGGATGAACCATCTCCGTCATGCGCTCGCGGGAGGCGCATGGTTCGCGGCCCTTCAAGCCCTTTCATGGCTCCGGGTGAAGGGAGGCGCGTGACGTGTGCGCCAATGAAATGGATTAGGCTTCGCCCCGGGTGGGTTGAGTGACGGCTCGCCGAAGAGGGGATGATGGAAGTGCGGATGCGTTGGGCAAGGCTTTGGGCGGTGGTGTTCGCGGTGGGGGTGCTGGGTGGATGTGAGGATGCGGATCCGCCAGTGAATCCGGTTCCGGATGCGGGGACCGTTGATTCGGGGACCGGTGATGCGGGGACCGCGGAGGATGGCGGCACGCAGACGGATGCCGGCACCGACGCGGGCTCCTTGGGAGAACCTCCTCCCTGTGAGCGGACGCAAGGCATCTGTGTGGGGGCCCGGCGCGCCCTGGTGGACGGAGCCTACGAGCCGGTATGCACCGCTACCTCGTATGGTGCTGACTATGAGGCCACGGAGACGCGCTGCGATGGCCTGGACAACGACTGCGATGGGGTGACGGACCCACCGTCCTGGTCCCAGGTCGCGCCGCTGGAAGCACCTCCGCATGCAGGCCGGATCAGCAGCCTCCGGGTGCCCGACGGTGTCCTGGCGGTGGTCTTCGACCGCATGGCGGTGGCGCGTGTCATCCGGATGGACACCGCGATGATGCCCCTGAGCGTCGTGGACGCGCGAGTGGAGGTATTGGACGACTCCCTCGCGCTCGACTCGGTGAGCACCCGGTTGTTGCGCACGTCCAAGGGCTCCGCGCTGTACTACTCATCGGCGGGACCGGGGCACGACCATACGCAGGGCCGACTCATCCTGCTGGATGCGAAGGGCCGTCCCGTGCCCCCGGATGGCGCGCCGGAGGTGGGCGTGCTCCTCTTCGACCAGCCCGTGGGGGACCGGGCCACCGCGGCGGCCGTGTCGGCGGACGGGTCGCGGGTCTTCGCGGCCTGGCGGGATGCCTCCCAATACGTCACCGGCGGCCGTGAGCTGTGGGGCACGCTCACGGAGCTGGACGGTGAATCCGTGGTGGCTCCCCGAGTCCTGATGCGGGCGCTCGCCGAGGACAAGCTCCTCTACGGCGTGGAGGTGATGGGGTTGCGGGATGGAGGCTTCCTGGTCCTGGCCCAGGAGATGAAGCAAGGCGCCTCCGAGGGACTGCTGCGGCTCCAGCGCTTCGACAGCGGCCTGCAACCCGTGGGTGATGAGCGGACCTTCTCCGCGCAGGCGAATCCAGCGACCCGACTCGTGGACCTGGGCGCGGCGGCGGGCGATGCCTTGGCGTCTCCGGCCATCGTGCTGCGCGGTGCACAGGGCAGTGAGCGCGTGCTGAGGGTCCTGGGGAACCTCTTCGGCGAAGGGACCTCGCGCACCCTGGCCGTGACGACGCCTGGGGAGGATCCCTGGTTCGGGACCGCGGTGACGTCCCGGGGGATCGAGGCGGCGTGGCTCTCCGTCTCCTCGGCCCCGCAGGGCGGCGATTCCTGGTTCGGCTTTCGGGGTCGGTTCTGGGCCCTGGGGAAGGCAGGCGTCCCGGCGGACCTGACCTCCGGGCCCGAATACCTGCCCCTCAACCAGTTCTCGCAGTGGGTCATGCTGGAAGAGCTTCCGGACCGCTGGATGGGGGCGCTCGTGATGACCTCCACCGAAAGCCCCCTGGCTCACACCCTCCAGGCGGTCCGCTACTGCGCACCGTGAGTCACGGCGCGTCCGGCAGGGTGTACTGGAAGTCGTAGGAGTGCTTCCCGCCCGGCGCGATGTCGATGGTCATCGAACCGGCGAGCCCCGTGAGCTCGCCGGTTCCAGAGTCCGGCACCACGGAGATGACGAGGTGGGGCGCACCGCGCGTCATCACCCCGAAGTGCTGGAGCGCGAAGGTGCCGGCGCGGCCGTCCAGCGTCCCGTTGACGCGCTCCATGGCCACGTACCCCGCGGACCCCTCCACAGGCGTCCGCACCGCGATCATCTGTCCCTGGCTCGTGGCCTCCAGCGCACCGTGATAGCGCTTGTCGAGCATCATCCGGCCCGGGGCCGCGTCCACCGCGCCCGCCTCCGGGGCCATGGGGGTGAGCTTGACGTCGAAAGGTCCGTTCACGCGCTTCGTCATGGGTGTCTGCTCCCTTGCCTGGTGGCCGGACAGATACGCCAGGAGCCTCGCGCCTGGATTGCAAAAACGCGTCACCCCCGGCGCCTTAGGACTCGCTTAAGACATTGGGCCTACCGTCACGGTCACTCCAAGGGGGCAAGGCGCATGAGTGACGACGAGCGGAATCACCACCACGGACTCCAGCAGGACCTGCGGGTCATGGCGACGCGCACGGACCGGCGGGAGCTGCTGCGCTGGATGGCCTTCACCAGCCTCATTCCCATCATCGGCTGCGGAGGGCCGGACTCCAGCGGCAGCGGGGACACGTCGGGCTGCGCGAGGATTCCGGAGGAGACGGCCGGTCCCTATCCCGGTGACGGCTCCAACGGAGCCAACGCCCTGGTGCTGTCGGGCATCGTCCGGAGCGACATCCGCTCCAGCATCGCGAACGCGAGCGGCGTCGCGGCGGGCATCCCGCTCACCATCACCCTCACGCTGGTCGGCAGCGACGACAGCTGCACGCCGCTCCGGGGCTATGCCATCTACCTGTGGCACTGCGACCAGGCGGGGCGGTACTCCATGTACTCGTCGGGCGTCACCCACGAGAACTACCTGCGCGGGGTGCAGGTGACGGACGAGGAGGGCAAGGTGACCTTCACCAGCATCTTCCCCGCCTGCTACAGCGGCCGCTGGCCGCACATCCACTTCGAAATCTACCCCTCGGTGGAGGCCACCTCCTCCTCGCGCAACAAGGTGGCCACGTCCCAGTTGGCCCTGCCGGAGGACGTCTGTGACACCGTCTACGCGACGTCTGGCTATTCGCAGAGCGTCCGCAACCTCAGCCAGATTTCGCTCTCCAGCGACAACGTGTTCAGCGACGGCGCGTCCACGCAGCTGGCGACCGTGACGGGCAACACCTCGGATGGCTATGCCGCGTCCCTGGTCGTGGGCATCAAGGTTTGACGCGTTTCCGGGCCCGCGGGGCGGCTACTTCGCCTTGGCGGGTGCGAAGTCGAAGGGCTTGTCCTGGGCGATGAGCATCACGCACTCGGCGTCCGGCGCGCACTGGTTGCGGTGCACCACCTTGCCGGGCTGGTCCCAGGTGCTGCCGGCCTCCACGGCGCCCGCTTCGGCGGCGCCCTCGCTGGTGTTCGTCATGCGGCCCTTCACCAGCACGCCGTGGTAGCCGGCGGAGTGGGTGTGCGGCCCGGAGTCGAACCCGGCGGGGAACTTCATCAGCAGGGCATACGGGCCCTTCTTCATGTCGCCCCAGAGCACGTGCACGGACGGGCCGCCCGGCATCATCTCCGTCCAGGTGAGCTTGTCATAGGCGGTCTGCTGGAACGCGGCGGACTCCTTGCCCTTGGCGGCGGCGAAGGTGAACGCGGAGACGACGGCGACGGCGGCGACGAGCTTGGGCAGGGTCTTCACGGGAAGCACTCCTCGGTGGAAGGAAACGCCAGGGAGGATGGCTTCGGGGCATCCCTGCGAAAATACCCGATTCCGCAGGGCACCTCTGCGAAAGTGCAGGCCATGCCCGAATGGAGCGACCTGCGGCACTTCCTGGCCATCGCGAGGGAGGGGAACCTCTCCGCGGCGGCGCGGCGATTGAAGGTGGACCAGACCACGGTGGGCCGGCGCCTGGCCGTGCTGGAGAAGGAGCTGGGGGCACGGCTCTTCGACCGGACTCCCACGGGTCTGCGTCCCACGGCGGTAGCGCTGCGCATTCGCCCGGCCGCGGAGGCGGTGGAGGCGGAGGCGCTGCGAGTGGAGCGGCTCGCCAGCGGCGAGGACCTGCGTCCCTCCGGACCGGTGACCGTCACCGCGACGGACTCCTTCCTGGTCCACAACGTGATGCCGTGGCTGGCCGCGTTCCAGGAGCGCCATCCGGAAATCGAGTTGCAGCTGCTCTCCGGTTACGAATCCCTGTCGCTGGTGCGGCGCGAGGCGGACGTGGCCATCAGGCTGGTCCGGCCGCAAGAGGCGTCGCTGCGGGCCCGGAAGGTGGCTGCCATTGGTGTCGTGCCGTTCGCGTCGAAGGCCTATCTCTCCCGCCGGGGGCCGGTGCGTTTCGACACGGGGCTCCAGGGGCACTCGGTGGTGGGGTACGCGCAGGACTCGCGGCGCTGGCCGGAGTCGAAGTGGCTGGACGTGCACGCGGCGAAGGCCACGGTGGCGCTGCGGCTGACGTCCATCCTGGGGCTGCTCCAGGCCGCGCGCGAGGGCCTGGGCGTGGCGCTGCTGCCGGCGTTCTTCGGCCACCTGCATCCGGAGTTGGTGCCTCTGCGTGACGCCCTGCCGGAGTTGGAGCGGACGGTGTGGCTGGTGTTCCACGAGGACCTGGCCCACAACGTCCGGGTGCGCGCGGTAGTGGACTTCCTGGCGGAGACCATCGGGAAGCAGGCGGAGGCGCTCGCGAAGCCTCCGGCCAGGTCCCGGAAGAAGCGCGCCCGGTGACGGGGCCGCGTCACCGCACGCCCGGAGTCACGGCGTGCCGAGCCGCTTGCCCCGGGCGAACTCCAGGCCCAGCAGGTTGCCGCGGTGGTGGATGGGATCCAGCGTGACCTTCTGGATGCGCCAGCCCTCCGCGGCCGTCTTCACCACTTCATGCGTATAGCGTCCCACCAGGGTCCACTCCTGGGGAAAACCATCCATGGTGAAGAAGTGGGACACCTCCGCGTAGGCGTGCACCGTGCCGCGCGTGGGGCTGGTGAACTCCGTGCGCACCGTGTTGGCCGTGGCGTGCTGTACGCGGGTGAAGCACTCCAGCGCCTTGTTGCCGAACTGCGCCAGCACGGCGCGCGGCGCGGTGGAGGGCGGCACGCCCATGAAGCGGGAGTAGTCCGACGTCACCTCCGGAGCGAAGACCCGCTCCCACCGGGTCCAGTCGCCCGTGTCCTTGCCATGGTCGATGGCCTGCCCGTACTCGGCCACCAGCTCCTGCACGGCAATCCAATCCAGCGTGTACTCCAGGTTCTTCTCGCGCATCTCCGTCTGCCTTTCTGGAAGAGGGGATGCACAGGCTTTCACCCTCCGTGGAGTCGGAGCAAGCCGAGGATGCGCCGCTCAGAGGGGAGGGCGTCACGGCTCCGAAACGGTGATGCCCATGCCCCTGGGCGTGTCGGACAGTCCGATCACTTTCGCCCGGGCGCTCGCTTTCCACTCCAGCTCGACCGTGCCGGGGGTGGCGTCCGGCTGCACCTGGACGGTCAGGTTCGTGGCCCACTTACACGATGCTCCCAGCTCGCAGGTCTCATCCAGGATCACGACGGTCCGCGCCACCACGTCCTCCCCCGTCTTCAGCACGACGGGCTGCGTGGGCACGGCCGGGTCGGGGCTGGCCTTGGACAGCGAGACGCGCATCCACGGCAGCGCTGTCCGCGAGGGGTCCGCTGGCGTCCACCGCGCCTTCACCTGCACCGTCAGCTCCACCTGGGCCTTCTTCGATGGTGGCTCCGACGCCGTGACCTTCACGGTGATGGGGCGCGTGAGAGTGGGCGCCTCGGTCGTGAGGGTCAGGGGCGCGCTCGTGTGGGGCTCGGAGACGATGTCCTCGAAGCTGTTCCTGGACGTCGCCACGACGCTGGCGCATGCGAACAGCAGGAGCAGCCGCGAGGCCCAACGACGCAGGCCGGGATTCGGAGAGGCTTCGCGGGAGAGGGACATGGTGCCCGGGCCCTTGAGCAAGCCCGATGCCAGGATGTCCCAGAGGGAACCTCTGTCCGGATCCGCCGTCCTTTCGAACCGGGCGCGACACGCGTGTCACATCCTGGAGTCAGCGGTAGTGGACCGCGATGCGCTTTCCATCGAGCAGGTGGATGTCGATGTCCATGTCGTAGATATCGCGGAGCACGGCGGGGCGCATCAGCTCCTCCGGCGTCCCCTGGAAGGCGACCTTCCCGGCGCGCATGGCGATGACGTGGTCGGAGTAGCAGGAGGCGTAGTTGAGGTCGTGCAGCACCAGCACCACGCACTTGCCCAGCGCGTCCGCCGCGCGCCGCAGCTCCTTCATCATGGCCACGGCGTGTTTCATGTCCAGGCTGTTGAGGGGCTCGTCCAGGAGCACGTAGTGGGTGTCCTGGCACAGCACCATGGCCACGAAGGCGCGCTGGCGCTGGCCTCCGGACAGCTCGTCCAGGAAGCGGTTCGCGAGCGGCTCCAGGCCCAGGTGGTGGAGCGCCCCCTCCACGAAGGCGCGGTCCTCCACCGTGGGGCGGCCCTTGGAGTGCGGATAGCGGCCGAACGTCACCAGGTCGCGCACGGTGAGCCGCGAGGTGACGGCGTTGTCCTGCCGCAGGATGGCCAGCCTTCGCGCCAGCGCGTCGCCGGGCGTGCGGACCACGTCCATGCCGTCCACCAGCACCGTGCCGGAGGACAGTGGCAACAGGCGGCTCACCATGGACAGCAGGGTGGACTTGCCGGCGCCGTTGGGCCCGATGATGGACGTCACGCCCGTCTCCGGGAACTGGAGCGTGACGTCGTCCACCACCACGGTGTCTCCGTAGCGGCGGGACACGTTCCGGGCTTCGATCATCGCAGCACGCCTCGCATCAACAGGGTGATGAACATCAGGCCGCCCAGGAACTCGATGATGACGCGCAGGTTGGCGCCAAAGGAGAAGACGCGCTCCAGCACGAGCTGACCGCCCAGAAGGCCAATCACGGCCAGGAACACGGCGGCCGGCAGCACGTGGACGTGCCGGTGCGAGCGCACCAGCCCGTGCGCCAGGTTCGCCACCAGCAGCCCGAAGAAGGTCACCGGCCCCACCAGCGCCGTGGACACCGACACCAGCACCGCCACCACCGCCAGGAGCCGCGACACCGTGCGCCGGTGGTCCACGCCCAGGTTGATGGCCACGTCGCGCCCCAGGTTCAGCACGTCGCAGGTGCGCATCAGGCTGAAGCCCAGGACGGACGCGCCCAGGGTCATCAGCGCGGAGACGATGAGCAGGTCCGGGTCCGGGTTGTTGAAGCTGGCGAAGAAGCGGTCCTGCAGGAAGTCGAACTCGCCCGGCGCAATGAGGCGCTGGAGGAAGCTGGACAGGCTGCGGAACAGCACGCCCAGCACCACGCCCGTGAGCAGCAGCAGGTGCACGCTGCGCCGGCCGCCCTCGAACAGCCAGCGGTGCAGCACGGCGGAGAAGACCACCATGATGGCGACCTCCACCGTGAAGAGCAGCCGGCTGTCCAGGCTCGCCATGGTGCGCGAGCCCAGGAAGAAGAGCAGGCTTGTCTGCAGGAGCAGGTAGAGCGTGTCGAAGCCCATGATGGCGGGCGTCAGGACGCGGTTCTCCACCACGGTCTGGAACAGCACCGTGGAGACGGCGATGGCGTAGCCCACCAGCAGCACCGTGGCGACCTTGCGCGCGCGGAACGGCAGCACGAAGTCCCACTTGCCGCCCGCGTCCACGGTCATGAACACCACCACGCAGAACGCGGCCAGGCCCCCCAAGAGGAGCAGCCGCCGCTCATGGCCCTCCAGGCGCAGCGCGCTAGCCGACACGGTCGTCCCTCCGCAAGAGCAGGTGGAGGAAGAGGAGGCTGCCCACCACGCCCGCCACGGTGCCCACGGGAATCTCATAGGGCTGGCGCACCACCCGCCCCACGATGTCGCACAGGAGCACGAAGCCCGCGCCCAGCACCGCCACCCACGGGATGGAGCGGCGCGCGTTGTCACCCACGATGAGGCTGACGACGTTGGGCACCACGAGCCCGATGAAGGGAATCATCCCCACGGTGGCCACCACCACCGCGGTGACCATGGCCACGATGGCCAGCCCCAGCGCCATGATGCGCGGGTGGCTCAGGCCCAGGTTGGTGGTGAAGGCCTCGCCCATGCCCGCGACGGTGAAGCGGTCCGCGACGACGTAGGCGATGACGGTCAGCACGAAGGCGCCCCAGAGCAGCTCGTAACGGCCGCGCAGCACGCTGGAGAAGTCGCCCGTGGTCCAGGCCATCAGCGATTGCAGCAGGGAGAAGCGGTAGGCGAAGAACGTCGTCGCCGCGTCGAAGATGGCGCCCAGCACCAGCCCCACGACGGGCACGACGAGCGCCGAGCGCAGCGGAATCCGCCGGAGGATGAACAGGAACAACGCCGTGCCCGCCATGGCGAAGCAGGCGGCGACCGCCGTCCTGGCGAGGATGGGGAGGCCGGGGGCGAGCAGCGTGACGGCGAGCAGGCCCAGGCTCGCGGACTCCGCCGTGCCCGCCGTGAAGGGCTCCACGAAGCGGTTGCGCGCGAGCATCTGCATGATGAGGCCCGCGACGGCCAGGGACATGCCCGCCAGCAGCAGGGCCAGCGTGCGCGGCACCCGGCTGATGACCAGCACCTGCACGGCGCGCTGGTTCTCCGACGGCGCCAGCAGCGCTTCCCACGACACGTGGCTCACGCCAATCAGCAGGCTGATGCCCGCGAGCACCAGCACCCCGAGCACGGCCACGGCGAGCAGGGGCAGGGGAGCGCCCTTCGCGCCGCTCATGGGCAGCGGCTCGGAGCGCGCGCTGGCCTCGTGGGAGGCCACGGAGGCGCGCGGCGCGAAGCCCGGCTCAGGGAGCGGAGGGCTGTCGGGGCTTCGCGTAGACATCGGAGATCTGCTCCATCAGGCGCCGCAGGGACTGGATGCCGCCGCCGATGAGGTAGGTGTTCGCCGGCTCCAGGTACACGACCTGCCCCTGCTTCCAGGCCGTCGTCTGGTGCACCAGCTCGTTGTCCAGCAGCCGCTGCGCGCCGCCGCCCTCGCCAATGGCCGCGTCCCGGTCGATGACGAACAGCCAGTCCGGGTTGGTCTCCAGGATGAACTCCGAACCCACGGCCTCTCCGTGCAGCGACGCCTTGAGCGACGGCGCCGCGGGCGGGATGCCGAAGGTGTCGTGCAGCACGCCGAAGCGCGAGCCCGGGCCATACGCGCTCATCCGTCCTCCAGACGTCAGCACGATGAGCCCCTTGCCCCGGCTGGCGGTGGTGCCCTTCAGCGTCGCGATGGACTGTTTCAGCGCCTCCACCAGGGTGCGCGCCTGTTCCTCCTTGCCGAAGACGGTCGCCAGTCGCTGCGTGTTGCCCACCACGGTGTCCACGAAGTGCGCGTCGTCCGTGGTCTGGTCGATGGTGGGCACCATGGCGGCGAGCTTCGTGTACCGGGCGCTGGAGCGGCCGCCGGTGATGACCAGGTCGGGCCGGGCGGCGTGCAGGGCCTCGTAGTCGGGCTCGAAGAGCGTCCCGTAGCGCGGGTACTTCTTCGCGTCCGCGTACTTCGCCAGCTGGCCGGGGAAGTACTCACCCGCCACGCCCTGAACGTCCACCCCCAGCGCGTCCAGCGTGTCCAGCGCCGCCAGGTCGAACACCACGACCTGCTTCGGGTGCTCGGCCACGACGGTGCTGCCCTGCGCGTGGGCAATGGTCCGGCCCGCTCCCGGAGCAGGGGCCGCCGCCGCGCCTTCCGAGGGCACGGGATCCGGGGCCGGAGCTCGCGGGCCCCGTGCGAAGAAGACCGCGAGAGCGATGACCGCGACCCCGATGAGGGCCACGAGGAGGGTGGGGAACCGCCGGGGAGTGGTGCTCACGGGAAAGGCAATCCAGAGAAAAGTGATATCAAATGAAATTGATATTCATTATCGAAGTTGCGGATATAGCGGATCGCCGCCGGACGGTCAAAACCCATCGGCCTTGCGCGGCCCGGGCCTTCCCTGGAAGCTTGGATTTCAAGACTTCCATGGAGAGGCCTCATGAAGCCCGTCCGAGCCGTCCTGCTGCTGTCCCTCCTCACCACGACCTTCGCCGGGAGTGCCCTCGCGCAGGACAACTCGCGCACGCTGCTCATGCAGTGGCTGGCGGATCCGGACGTCTACAAGGAGAACGACGACCTGTTCTTCCTCACCGGCACGGGCAACGGGGTGCTGCTGCCGCTGTATGAGTCCAACGACCTGACGACGTTCCGCTTCAAGCGCGACTACAACCCGTCCGCGACGGATCCCACGTACGACTACTGCTTCCTGTGGGCGCCGGACCTGAGCAAGGTGGGCAGCGTCTACCAGCTCCACTTCTCCGGGCACCGGGTGCCCAACGGCGCGGCGTGTCCTCCGGCGGGCCAGGAGGTGACGACCTTCGTCGCCACGGCGCCGGATTTGAACCTGGTCTTCGGCGTGCCCCAGCCCATCAACGCCAACACCACCTGGCCGCGCACCACCACCGGCACGGCGTGCCTGCCGCAGGGGTGCAACCGGAACATCCGCATCGACTCGGCGACGTTCAACGACGGCGCGGACCGCTGGCTCTTCTATGTCTGGTTCCAGAACGGCAACAACATCTCGTCGTTCAAGCTGGCGGCGCCTGGCACCGTCTACAACCACGCGGGCCCGGCGGTGTTCGCGACGCCGGCCTACGAAGAGGGCATCAACGAGGCGCCGGAGCTCTTCAAGCGCGACGGGCGCTACTACATGGTCTTCAGCGGCGGTTGGTACAACAGCCAGTACGCCATGTACTACGTGATGGCGGACTCCATCCCGGAGCTCACGCGGGCGCGGGCGGTGCGGCGGATGTCCCTGCCGCTGAAGAACTCCGCGGGCCGACTGGTGCAGTCCCACGGCCACAACGTCATCGTCGAGCGGCGGGGCGAGTACTTCAACATCTTCCACCAGGGCGCCTTCGACAGCGCGGGCAACCTCACGTCGCGCAGCACGTACAAGCAGCGCGTCGCGTTCAAGCCGGATGGGGCGATGACGTCCCTCAACCAGGTGAACGTGCGCTGGAACCGGCTCGCGGGGTACAGCTACTCGCTGGACGTCGTGCTGAAGAATGGTTCGGTGGTGGGGCCGTGCACGTCGGTGGTGCTGCTGGGGCAGTCCAACAAGACGGTGTTCGACGGCGTGTGCCGCAGCGCCGGGGACCGCGTGGTGACGAAGGGGGAGATCGCCGCGTTCCGCCTCTTCTATTCCAACAACAACGTCTGGGGGCCGTCCGTGGAGAAGGCCTATGACGGCATCTCCGACGACGTGTCCCTGGAGCTGCCCGGCGGCGTCACGCCCTTCGTGGACCTGGAGTGGAGCGAGGAGGAGACGCTGGCGCAGTACTCCATCGACGTGCAGCGGCGGGACACGGGCGCTTGGATTGGCCCGTGCATTGGCGTGGGCGCCGTGAACAAGAGCCTGGCCTGGACCTACCAGGGGCGATGCGACACGCCGGGCATCAACGTGCCGTTCTCCAACATCCAGGCCTTCCGCGTCTGCTCCGCGGTGAATGGCGACTGGGCCCATGCGCGCTGCGGCGCCGCCGCGTACGACGGGCGGGCCCTGCACTCGCGCATCAACATCCCCTAGGCTGGAAGCCCCATGTTCGACGCCATCACCTCCGACCCCGCGCTCCTCGTCCTCCTCATCGTCGTGGCGGGAGGGCTGGGCGTGGCGTTCGGACCGAAGGGGGGGCTGCTGGGGCTGCTGGGCGCCGCGCTGGATCGCACTGAGTTGGAGAACGGAAGGGCCGGCGAGGCCACGGTGCTGGAGGTGCGGGACACCGCGATCCGCATCGACAAGCGCCCGGTCCTCCAACTGCTCCTGGAGGTTCACATCCCCGGCCGTGCTCCCTATCAGGCGCGGGTGAGCAAGCGGCTGCCGCCTCATTCGAGCACGGCCACCTGGGGGCCGGGGCTTCGGGTCCAGGTGATGGTGGACCCGATGAAGCCCCAGCGCGTCGTCATCACCGGCTTCGCGATGGCCGCCCCGGCCAGCCCGCCATCGCCCCCGGTGGATCCGGTCCGGGCAATGGAGGACCTGAAGCGCATGGCCGATGGCGGCCTCATCACCGAGCGCGAGTACGAGGAGAAGAAGGCGGAGATCCTCGGCCGCTTGTAGCGTCCGTGAAAGCGCCGGACTAGTCGTAGCCGCACATGAAGACGGAGAAGTGGGAGCTGCCCCTCACCTTGTAGTGGAGCTTCCGGAATCCCGTGTGCGCGGCCTCGATGGCGGGATGGGCCAGGATCCACTTCATCGTGGTGGGCACGTCGTCACAGGGCTCGCTGAACGTGTCGTTGAGTTCCTCCAGGAAGGCGGAGGCCCTCGCGTTGGTCTCGAGCGCCTCCCGGCGCAGACCCTCCACCTGCGCCCGGGTGCGGATCTCCCGCGTCAGCGGCTCGCTGAGCCAGGTGCTTCCGTCGGAGAAGCGCACGTCCAGCGCGAGCCGCGCGGTGCGCCTCGCCGTCGTATCCAGCGTGACCTGGAGCGGCAGGCCGGGTTCGTGGGCGTTCTTCCCCATGGGAACTGGCGTCAGCCGCCGGAGCACCTGGCCCTGGGCATCCAGCTCCACGAGGGTCGCCTCGGTGGGGCGGGGGACGAGCTGGTGCGCGAACACCTTCATCCGGAGCGGGGTCGTGTCTCCCACGAGGAAGTCCTTGGGCTCCTCCAGGACCAGCGGCGGTTGGGCCGGCCCAGGCTGGGAATGGAGATCGTCACAGCGCACGGTCAGCTTCACGTTGAAGTCGTGCTCCGCGGGAGGCAGTCCCTTGCAGGCCAGCTTGACGTGCAGGGTCTGCTGCAAGGCGGTGGGGGCGCCTTCACAGCGGAGCACCTGCTGCATGGGCCAGAGCGGCGGGGCCAACTGGATGGGGCCTCCCGCCTTGGTGGCATCCTCGGGCCGCAGCGTGAGGTTCACGTTCCCCGCGGCGCTGCTCAGCTCCATCTTCTCCAGGCTGTCGCCACAGGAGTGCCGCAGCTCGATGCTCGGATGGAGCCAGAGGGGCGTGGCGCCGCCGCCGTCGATGCCGCTGAGCTTTCCCTTCATCACGTAGGCGGTGGTGTTCTGGCGGGCTTCGACCTGGGGCCGCCGCATGGCCTCCACGGCGAACTGCACGAGCCGCTGCTGGTAGCGGCTGGCCTGGTCTGGGGTCAGGCGCGCCTGCTGCGCGTCCGTGAGCGGCACGACCGGGAACGGGTTGTCGGGGAGGGGCTCCCGGCTCTTGAGGATGAGCTGGTCGGAGCCCCGCTTCGTCTCCACCCGGAGCCAGAGGGTCTCGGCGGGCTGGGGCGTCAGCGCGTCCTGCAGGTTGGTGGCGTCGAGCTGGGGCAGGGGCACCCGGGTGAAGCCCCTGGGCGGCTGGGTGATGCCTGTCACCTTCATGCCCTTCTGGAGGCCCGCCTCGGCGGCGACGCTCTTGGGCTCCACCCGGGTGACGGTGACCGTCTCACCATCCGACCGGGCGGAGTAGCCCGCGGACTTCATCGTGACGGTGAATGGCGCCGCCGCGAACAGCCAAGCGCCAGCGAACGCGGACAGCAGCGAGGCGAGGAACATGGGGAGCACGTTAGCGCGGTGCGAAGCGCTTCGCGGACCGCAGCTTCGCCTTCATGGCCTCCATGTCGCGGTTGCGTGGCGGAGCGGTGGTCACCAGCGAGTCCATCAGCCGTCGCGCTGTCTCGGTGATGTCCTCGACGGCGCGGTTGAAGGCCTCCTCGTTCGCCTTCGAAGGGGCACTGGTGCCGCTCAGCTTCCGCACGAACTGAACGGCCGCCGCCCGCACCTCCGCGTCGGACGCGGGGGGCTCGAAGTTGAACAGCGTCTTGATGCTCCGACACATGGACGGGTCCCCTGGCGTGAAGTGCCGCCAGCGTACCCCACGCCCGTGCTCCCGCCGCCGGTGTGAACCCTATCGAATCAAATCTTGTGGGGATAAGCTGTCTAGTTGGATGTATCCGCAAGAGAGGACGGAACTCATGAAGCTTGTATCGGGTGTGTTCGCGGCACTGGTCATCGCGACGCTGGCGGCCTGCGGTGGTACGGATTCCGGCGACGTGTCGGAGGACCTGGGACAGGTCTCCAGTGCCTTGTCGACCTGTTCGACGACCTGTGCGTCGGGGACGACGGTGTCGTGCTCGGGGAACTCCTGCTCCTCCGTGGACGGCCAATATGTGCAGTGCAACGGCTCCTATCAGTACTGCCCCACGACCCCTCCGCCCATCATCTGCTCGCGCGCCAACACGTGCACGTTCATTGACGGCACGTCGTGTCCCTCCGTCGGCACCTACCGGGATTGCTGTCTGAGCGGGCTGCCCACGGGGAGCTGCTACTGCAAGCCCGGCAACACCTGGACCTGCACCCTTCCCCCCGAGGATCCGTAAGCACGGCCCGCGAATCCATTCGCCGCGGAGTTCAACGCGCCCTATCCGAACCAGGCGCGCTGCATCGCCGCGCGGGGCGTGTACGACACCTCCCCGTACGACGACAGCCTCTACGTCTGCGACCTCATCCCGGCCGGTCTGGGCAAGGTCCACTGGGTGGAGTGACGGTCTCACCCACGCCGTCCGGAGCGGGTTGCTTCCGGACGGCGCGGGAGTTGTTCTTGTTGTTGCTGGAGACGTGAAACCGATTTCAGGGGGACATCATGCGGCTCGACATCTTTTCGGAGATGCAGCACCCGAAGGAACGCTGGAGCGGTCCGGACCACGAGCACCAGCTCATCCAGGAGACACTGGAGCAGGCGCGGCTGGCGGACGAGATGGGCTATGGCGTCTGGTGGCAGGTGGAGCACCACACCGCCGTGGAGTTCAGCTACAGCTCCGCGCCGGAGATCATGCTCACCGCCATCGCGCGGAGCACGAAGAACCTGCACGTCGGACACTCGTCGGTGCTGGCGCCCATGCGCTTCAATCATCCCATCCGGATCGCGGAGCGCGCGGCCTTCATTGACCACCTGAGCGGGGGCCGCTTCCAGCTGGGACTGGCGCGCAGCACCATCCCGGAGTGGCGCACCTTCAACATCGAGCCTGACTCCACGCGCGGGCAGATGCAGCAGGCGTTCGAGCTGGTTCCGAAGCTGTGGACGCAGGACAAGGTGTCGTGGGACGGGCCGGACCTGCGGCTCAAGGACGTCAGCGTCATCCCCAAGCCGTACCGCAAGCCGCACCCGCCGCTGTGGCAGGCGTGCTCCAGCCCCGCGTCCTTCGAGCAGGCGGGGCGCAACGGCGTGGGCGCGCTGGGCGTGACGCTCTGGGCCTCTCCGGAGGAGGTGGCGGAGATGATCCACATCTACCGCGAGGCCCTGCGCACGCGCTGCGAGCCGGTGGGCGCGTTCGTCAACGACCAGGTCGCCTTCTTCACCTTCGTGCACTGCGCGGACAGCGAGCGCGAGGCGATGGAGAACGGCGCCGCGAAGGCCGCCGCCTGGTACACCAGCGGGTCGTTCACCTTCTTCGAGGCGAAGGACGCCTTCGTGAAGACGGCCGCGGAGCTGGAGGTGCTGGCGAAGGACCCGGCGGGCGGAGGCCTGACGGGCCAGTACCTGCGCAAGAAGGACCCGAACGCGCCGCAGTCCCAGGCGCAGCGCCTCCTGGGCCGCATCATGGGCGGTGAGCAGGTTCCGGACGAGCAGGTCTGGGAGGTGCTGAGCGCGCAGGACTCGCTCATCGTCGGGACCCAGGAGCAGGTGCGCGCGGGGCTCAAGCGCTACCAGGCGCTGGGCATCGACGCGCTCATGTCCTTCCACCAGGTGGGCGCGCTGGCGCACGACAAGGTCCTGAAGAGCATCCGGCTCACGGGCGAGCTCATTCCGGAATTCCGGACACCGGCCGCGCCGTAAGAGGGAAGGAGAGGGCAGGGGAGCGTGGAGGTTCAACACCCACGCTCCGCGCCACTTCTCCCGCGCAGCGGGACGGAGCAAGCTGAACTTCGTGTCCCGCCGCTCACAGCTGCTCCTCCTGCTCGGCGTGTCAGTGCTCCTGCACGCGGCGCTCCTCTTCGCGCTGTGGCGGAGCCCGTCCGCCATCGTCCGGCGTCACGAGCCGTCGCGGGTCATCGAGATGGAGGTTGTCACCCGGGACGCACGCCCCGCGCCGCCCGCGCCCGAAGAGGAGCCGAAGCGCTCGCCAGCGCGTCCGGACGAGCGCGAGCCCTCCACGCGCGCCCGGAAGAAGGACGAAGCGCCGGCGCGGCTGGCGGATCGCGAACCCTCCACGCGCGCGGGGAAGAAGGACGAAGCGCCAGCTCCACCCGAGACTCCCGGGACCGCCGCTTCGGAACCCATCGCGGAAGCGCCCGCCGAGCCCGCGTCACCTCCGGTCCGGGATGTCCCGCTCCAGTTGGAGCCGCCCGGGCTGCTGGGCGGTGGGCTCCTCAAAGGGCCTCCGTCAACGGGGCGGACGATCCGCAACGTCCCCGGCTCGGAGCCGGACCCCAAGGCCCTGGCGGCCCGTGAGGCGGAGGAGGCGCGTCAGAAGGTGGATGGCTGGGCCAAGGATGCGACCGCGTCCTCGCGAGCCACGGGCGCGACGCCCCCCTACTTCGCGAAGCTGCGCCAGGGCTTCTCCGAGCGGCTGGTGAACCCGCCCCCTCCCAACACCGATGTGCTCGCCCGCCGGCTGAAGCGCGAGCAGCTGGAGTCCATCGAGCGCTTCGGCAAGACGGGCACTCCCTTCGCGCCCCAGGCACGCGACGTCCGCCGGGAGACGTCCGACCGGCTGCGCGCGGCCGTGGAGGCCGGGCGCGCGGCGAACGCCTACATGGTCGACGTCACGGCCCCCGTGCTGGCGCTCGTCGCCATCGTGGAGGTGCGGCAGGCGCGCGACGGCAGCCTCATCGACCTGCAGGTGTTGGAGGGCTCCGGGGACCCGAAGTTCGACAGCTGGGCGGTGTCCCATCTGCGGGATGCGCTCGCCAGCGCGGAGCCTCCCACGGACGGCGGCGTGGGCATCCGCGAGGACGGGATGCGGACCCGCTGGCGGTTGGAGGAGTACCTCGGCAACCCCCGCGTGCGGGTCCACCTCATCTCCATCTACTGATTCATTCCGTTCCAATGAAGCCGACGCGGTCGCCCGTCGCGGCGTCCAAGACGTGCAGGGCGCCCCATTGCGGCACGTACACCCTGCCGTCCCGGACCCAGAGGGCCGTCAGCATGGAGAGGGAGCGGGACTCGGGCAGGGCCACGTCCCAGGCCACGGCGCCAGTGCGCAGGTCGCGCTTGATGAGGTGCGCGCCGCCCTTCTCCAGCGCATAGACGACGTATACGGCGTCCTGGGTGATCTCCCCCACCTCCGGCGCGGTGTCCCGCAGGAGGAGCGGATCCTTCTCCGACACGGTGTCGTGCCACAGCGGCTTGCGGTTGCCCGGCGCGTACAGCGCCACCAGGGGCACCTGCGTCCCCGGCCACCGCGTGCCCAGCGCCAGCGTGTAGCCGCCCGTGCGGAAGAGGTACTTGGTGGAGAAGCCGCGGATGTCGGAGGGCGGGTAGCTGGAGCGCTCGCAGGAGGTGGGGTGCTCCGCCGGCCGGCTCATGTTGCACGTCTGGGGGCTCAAGGGCGGCGTGGCGCAGCCCTTCGGCGCGCGGGGCGCGGGCTGCGCGGTGACCGTGCGCGTGTCGAAGAGCAGGTGCTGGTGGTCCACCAGCTCCACCCAGACGGACGTCGTGTCCCCGGGCGGGATGCAGAGCCGGCGCGGCGAGTCCGTCAGCGGCACACGCCCCAGCCGCTTTCCGGTCTCCAGCTCCAGCAGGTTCACCGTGCGCTGCTCGCTCATCACCAGCCGGCCGTTCTGGGCGATGACCTTCGTGTAGCGGGAGGCGTCCGGTCCTTCCGAGGGTGCCGACTCCCAGAGCTTCTGGAACGTCCGGCCGTCGAACGCGGCGATGACGTGCCGGAAGTCGGAGCCTCCTTCGTGCCTGCTCACGTGGCCGACGATGTCCTCCGTCCCATCGCCGTTGACGTCCACGAACGCAGGCGCGCCCCGCTCCACCCACTCGATGCGCTCGGGTGCGGGCTTGGGCGGCTCGGGCGGAGGCGCGGGGATGACCGGAGGCGCAACGGGGCGGACGGCCGCGGGAGGCGGGGTGCGAATGGGCGCGGGTGCTTCCGGTGCTCCTGCGAGGAAGAACACCGCGCCCATGACCCCCATCAGGACCATCACCGCGACGCCCGCGAGCATCATCAAAACCGTCTGGTTCGCCTGGGCGGGCGGCGGCGCACGCGGGCCGGTCTGCACCGGAAGCGGACCGTCCAGGTCGAAGGCGTGGCCGCAGTAGCCGCAGACGTAGTGCGTCTTCGCGGTCTGGGGCGTGAAGGGCGCGTTGCAGTGGGGACAGCGCGAAGCTCTGGGCCGGGCCATGACACCGGGTGTAGCACTCCATGCCCACGAGGTGGCTGAAACACGAAAGCCCCCTCCCTCCGCGAAGGGAGGAAGAGGGCTTTGCGCGCTCACGCCGGTGTCAGGCGACGACTACGGCACCGTGGCGAGCAGGGAGACGCCCGAGTACGCGGAGTAGCCGCGCACGGAGACGTACCAGGTGCCGGCCGCGGGGGCGGTGATGGTGCAGGACTCCCCGTTGCCGCTGAGGTACGGGCGGCAGTTGTACGCCGTCGTGGTGGGCTGCGAGCCCTGGCGCACGTAGAGGTCCGCGTCACCCGTGCCACCGGACTGCTCCACCGTCAGGGTGGTGGCGCCCGCGGGGACGGTGATGGCGTAGTGCTTGAAGGAGCTGGCCGCGCCGGAGATGCCGGTCTGGTTCAGCAGCGTCTGCGTCGGCTGCTGCGGGGCATTGACGGTGGTGTCGATCCAGCTGGCGAAGGACGACACGCGGCCGTACATGCCCGCGTACGACGCGTCGGCGCAGCCGTAGCCCCAGCTCACGATGCCCGCGAGCACGCGGGTGCTGCCCTTGAGGACGGTGAGGGGACCGCCGCTGTCACCCTGGCAGGAGTCCTTGCCCGGGGCCTTCGCGCCCAGCTGGTCTGCGGTGATGGTCTCTTCGCCCTGGTAGTCGGCCTGCGCGGCGGCGTTGCTGATGATGTTCACGTCCACCGTCTGGAGCGTGGTCGGCAGCGAGGAGGAGCCGCTGGACAGCGTGCCCCAGCCCGTGACGCGCGCCACGGCGCCGACGCCGCCCACGCCCGAGGCCTCATCCGCCGCGGTGACGTAGGGGATGGCCTTCACGTTCGCGCCGCTCAGGTCCAGCGGCGAGGACAGCTTGAGGAGCGCCGCGTCCTTGCCGTAGTTGGCGTCCACGTAGCCCGGGTACACGACCACCTGGGACACGGTGCGGACCTGCCCGCCGGTGGTGGTGGTGCGGTTGGTGACGCCCGCCACGATGCGGCCCGGCTTGGAGATGGAGCCGCCCGAATTCACGCAGTGCTGCGCGGTGAGGATCCAGCTCTCGTTGATGATGGAGCCGCCGCAGAAGTGGCTGCCGCCGCTGCTCTGCAGCGACACCTGCCAGGGGTTCGCCCCGATGGTGGTCGCCGAGCCACCGACGATCTCCTGGGTGGTGGCGGCGGGAGCCGGCGTCTCCGGCTGGGTCTGCTTCTCTTCCGTGGTCTGGGGACCGCAACCGACGACCAGCAGCGACACCGCGCTGGCCGCAGTCCAGCGACGCACCATCTGAGCCGAAATCATGTGAACCCCGTCTTAAATGAAAGTTAAGAGGCGGCGGGATTCTGGATGAAACCAGGACTCCTTGTAAACACCCTGGCCGGCGATTTATTGTAACTGGATAACTACTGTGATGGGGTTGGTGTGACTGCTACAGCGTGTCACATGTGACACATGCTCAGGCTCTGGATGTCTACCCGCCGACGAAGGTGAATCCTGGAGACACCTCCAGGCGGTAGCCGGGGTCCTCGAAGACCACCCGGGTACCGGTGCCCTCCAGCATGTCTCGCACGTGGCTCACGTGGACGCGCAAGGCGTTGTCATGCAGGCGCGGGTCGTAGTCCGCGTTCCACATGGCGCGCACGCAGTCCTCCTTCGGCAGGATGCGGCCCGGTTGGCGGGCCAGGGCGTAGAGCAGCCTTCGCGGCAGGGCTCTGCGCTCCAGGGAGACGGTCTTCCCCGGGGCTCGCAATTCGTGACGGCGGGCGTCCAGCACCACTGCCTCTGGCGCGGGCGCTTCCGGAGGGGAAGTGGCTTCCGCGGCGGAGGCGAGCGGCCGGGTCAGCTCCGCCATCAGCTCGGGGTCCACTCCTCCCCTGGTGCCTTCGCGCGTGGCCTCCTCCAGGGCCTGTGCCGCCTCGCGGGCGCGGCCCGCGTGACGGTGGAGCGTGGCGCGGGTCAGGTGTCCCAGCGTGCGCTCCAGCGCGAAGTCGTCACCACGCGCCAGGGGCTCCAACGCGGTGAGCAGCGCCGTGGCGCGCGGGGCGTCCGCGCTCCGGGCGGCGGCCAGGGCGGCCAGGGCGCGCTGGCGGGCGGCGATGCCGGGGCGCACCTCGCGGGGCTCCACGGTGATGGCGGGTGCGTCCGGCCCTGGCACGTCCAGCGTGCGCGCCACCCGGGCGGCCCGCATCAGCCCCACCACGCCGCGCGCCCGGACCTCTTCCTCCACCGCGTCCAGCTGTGCGTGGCCCTCCGCGCGCCGGCCCATTTCCAGCAGCATGCGGCCCGAGCCCACGCGGCACAGCAGCCGGACGAAGAGGTAGCCCGCCTTCTCCGCGCGGCCCTCCGTCTCCCGCAGCGCCGCGAGCGCCGCTCCGCGCTGTCCCAGCTCTCCGCGCACCCACGCCGCGATGCAGTCCAGCTCCAGCGCGAGGCGGGGGGCGCCCAGCTGGCCCAGGCGCTCCCGGGCGCTGGCGAGCGCGGCGTCGGCCTCCTTGAAGCGGCCCAGCCGGCTGAGGATGCCCGCGGACATGGCCGCCACCAGGGGGCCCCGCGAGTCGAGCGGCGCGTCCTCCAGCAATGACACACATTGGGCCAGGGGCTCCGCCAGCTCGCTGTCCCGGCCTTCAATCCAGAGCATCAGCGCGCGGGCGTAGGCGCACCAGCCCAGCACGCGCCGGTCCCCGGTCGCGGTGGCGGCGTTGTCCAGCATCGCCAGGGATTCATCCAGCCGTCCCTGGAAGAAGCGCAGCGCGGTCCATGCCAGCAATTGCTGGAGGAAGACCTCCGCGCTGCTCGGCACCGGCATGGACTCCAGCGTGCGTTCGCAGGCCTCTGGCTCCAGCGCGAAGAGGGCCACCCGCACCAGCACGGCGCCCACGCCCTCGCGCAGGGCCTCGTTCGACTCCGGGTCCGGCGCTCCGGCGGCGGCCTCCAGCGAGGCGCGCAGGGCCACCAGCTCCGGATAGGCCCGGCGCAAATCCAGCAGCCGCACCCGCGCTCTCGCATGGGCCAGCTTCACCTGGGGCGTGCGCAGCGCGGCGGGCAGCGAGTCCAGGAGGCCCAGGAGTTCGTCCGCGGCGCCGTGGCGCACCAGGGACTCCGCCCGCGCGACGATGAAGGCCGCGCGCGCCTCATGCTGGCCGAGCGCCTGGAGATGGCGGCACACCGCGCGCACCCGGACCACGGCGGGCAGGGGCTCCTGCTCCAGGACCTCCAGCAGCGCTTCGTGGCCCGCGCGCGCTTCTTCCGGCGACAGCAGGGACACCATCGCCTCTCGCACCAGGTCGTGCACGCCGTGCCGGCCCCGCGAGTCCGTCTCCACCAGCAGCTTCGCGCCCAGCTGGCGCAGCGCCTGGTCCGCCGCGTCGCCGGACAGCACCGGCCGCAGCGTGCTCGTGGTGAGCGGCAGCTGGCTCAGGGCCATCATCGCGGCCAGCCGCCGTTCGTCCGCGGGCAGCGCCGCGAGCGCCGCCCGCACCGGTTCGTCTCCGCCCGTGTCGCCCGCGTGGGCTCGGCGCAGGAGGAAGGGCAGGCCCCGCGAGCGGCCCCACGCCGCGTCGAAGCCGTCGCGCTCTCCATAGAGCGCGTCCAGCTCCCGCCACAGCTCTCGCGCGGCCTCCTCCGACAGGCCCTCCAGCCGCAGCTCCACCCGGTCCGGACTCGCCGCGTGCCGGGGGACCGACTCTCGGGAGGTGGCCAGCAGCGTGCCCTGCCGGAGCCGACCTCCCAGGTCCTCCACCAGCGCCGCGCGCTCCGGTGGCCCGAGCACGTGCAGGTCGTCCAGCACGCACAGGGCGCGGCGCGCCTCCAGCTCTCCCGCCAGCGCCTCCAGCCGGGACGCGTCCGACAGGGCCTGGGCCACGGGCGCTTCGCTCAGCAGGCGGCGCACGTCGTCCACCACCGTGTCCAGCGTGTCCCCGGGACGCACGCGCCGGTGCACGACGGGCCCCCGGTGCTTCGCGGCCACCGCCGCCACCAGCGCGGACTTGCCCGCCCCGGGCAGCCCGTAGACGACGCCCGTGCGCACGCGCCTCAGCATGTCCCCCAGCCGCCGTACTTCCTGGGCTCGGCCCACGAAGACAGCCGGCGGTCCCAGCCCCGGAGCGGTTGGCGTACGCATGGCGCGCGCCATTGTATGTGCATCCAGGCACTGTCCGTCACAGTCGCTTCAGGTGTCGTCCAGGCTGAGCTCTCGCAGGTGGCTGACGTCCCCCCAGGTCACCATCCGCAAGGACCCGTCATGGAGGTCGAACTGGTTCCAACCCGCGTTGAGGACGGAGAAGGCGCGCGGCGCGGCGGCGGGGATGCCCAGGCAGTGGCGCAACAGGGCGCTGAGCAGGCCGCCATGGGTGACCACCACGACGCGGGCCCCCGGATGGCGCGCACCCAGCTCCTCCAGGCAGTGCAGCGCCAGCCGCAGGCGCTGGGACGCGCTCTCCCCTTCGGGCACCACGTAGTCGGCATGTCCCTCCGCGTACGCGGCGAAGACAGCCGGGTGACGCTGGCCGGCCTCCGCGCGCGTCAGCCCTTCGAGCACGCCCAACCCGCGCTCCCTCAGGCGCGCGTCCCGCTGGACGTCGTGACCCGTCCTCGCCGCGATGCGGGAGGCCGTCTGCACCGCGCGGTCCAGGTCGCTGCTGTAGAGGGCCTGGAAGGGAAGGGTGGCCAGCCGCGCCGCGAGCGCCTCCGCCTGCCGCTGCCCTTCACGGCTGAGCATGCTGTTCAGGTGCCCCTGCAGGCGCCCCAGTGCGTTCCACTCCGTCTCCCCGTGCCGGAGCAGGATGAATTCGGTCGTCATGGCCCAAGCGTGGCGGGCGGGCTCCGGCGGAGCAAGACTCGCGAAGTGTCAGTCCGGCGCCGCCGCCATCGCGCCACGGCCGCGCCTGCCCCTTCCTCCCGGGGATGTGTCACATCGATGAAACGCCACCGCGGCAGGCCAGGTGCCCATGGAGGCCCGGCGCCTGGGAGCCCTGGGGGATGTCTGTCTTCTGGCCCCGTGGGGCAGGGCGCCTGCTCGCTGGCGCGCACGTTCCCGGGAATCGGGTCGGACAGCACTCCTGGACGGCTGTGATGACATTGGACGCGCGTCCACCTTTCCGCGATTCCGAGCTAGGGCGTGTCTTCCTGATTACGCGATGGGAGGACGGCGGATTCTCCGTGGACGCTGGGCCGGAGGGGGAGACATCGATGAAACACGGTCAGAATCTGGAAGCGATGAGCCTGGACGCAGGGCCACGGGAAACCCCGGAGCACGCACCGCGAAGGACTCACCGTTTCGGCTGGCTGAGAATGCTGGGCGTGGACGCGGTCCTCATCGCCAGCTCGCTGGTCGCCGCCACGATGCTGCACTTCGCGGACGGGCTGTCCCCGGCCTGCAAGGAGGTCCTGCCCCGGGCCGTGGCGCTGCTGGTCGTGGTGCGCCTGGTGACGCTCATCTGGCTGGGCCTGCACCGCTGGTCCTTCCACCGCTCCGGCATCCACGAGGCGGTCCGGCTGGAGCTGGCCAGCCTCGCGGGCACCATCGTGTTCGAATTGCTGCGCACCGTCTTCTTCATGGAGTCGCTGCCGGGGCAGGTGGTCGCGCTGGAGTTCTTCGTCACCACCACGCTCCTGGGCTTTCACCGCTTCGCCCCGAGAATGGTTCGACAGTGGTACCTGGACCGTCAGCGGGCGCGGGCGCAGGGCTCCCAGCGGACCCTCATCGTGGGAGCGGGCAGCGCCGGGGACCTGCTCCTGCGCGACCTGGTGCGCGACCGCAACAGCCCGTGGCACGTCATCGGTCTGGTGGATGACGACCCCGGCAAGCAGGGCACGTACCTCAACGGCAAGCCGGTGCTCGGCGTGCTGGACGCGCTGCCGGAGCTGATGAAGAAGCACCGGGTGACGCAGGTGCTCATCGCCATCCCCCGGCTGTCCCCGGAGCGCACCCGGCACCTCTTGAGCCTGTGCCGGCACCAGAGTGTCAGCTTCAAGATCATCCCGGCCTCGTTCGCGTACCTGGACCAGAAGATCACCGCCGCCATGCTGCACGACCTGTCCCCGGAGCACCTGCTGCCCCGGGATGCCATCTCGTTCGACCATGAAGAGGTGCACCGGCTGGTGACGGGCCGCCGCATCCTCGTCACCGGCGGCGCGGGCTCCATCGGCAGTGAAATCGTCCGGCAGGTCGCGGGGCACTCGCCCGCGTCGCTGGTGGTGGTGGACATCAACGAGAACGAGCTCTACCTGCTGGTGCGCCAGCTGCAGTCGCGCTACCCGCACGTGCCGGTGCACTCCGTGGTGGCGGACATCCGCGACCTGGACCGGCTGATGCGCATTGGCCAGGAGTTCGCGCCGCAGTACGTCTTCCACGCGGCGGCGCACAAGCACGTGCCCCTGATGGAGGACTCGCCGGAGGAGGCCATCAAGAACAACGTGTTCGGCACGCAGAACGTGGCGCGCATGGCGGACGCGTGCGGGGCGGAGCGCTTCATCCTCATCTCCACCGACAAGGCGGTGAAGCCCTCGTCGGTGATGGGCGCCTCCAAGCGGCTGGCGGAGATGGTCATCCGCGACATCGCCGTGACGTCGCGCACCACCTTCTGCGCCGTCCGCTTCGGCAACGTGCTGGGGTCCGCGGGCAGCGTGGTGCCGCTCTTCAAGCAGCAGATCCAGGCGGGCGGCCCCGTCACGGTCACCCACCCGGACTGCACCCGCTACTTCATGATCATCCCGGAGGCGGTGGGCCTGGTGGTGCTGGCCGGCCTGGGCGGCTACGGCGAGCTGTGCATCCTGGACATGGGAGAGCCGGTCCGCATCGCGGAGCTGGCCGCGAACATGATCACCATGACGGGCCTGGTGCCGGACAAGGACATCTCCATCGTCTACACGGGCCTGCGCCCCGGAGAGAAGCTGGAGGAGACGCTCATGTCCGAGGAGGAGGAGCTCACCCAGAAGGTGCGCAACCGCATCAAGGTGGCCCGCAGCCCCGCGCCGCCCGCGGACTTCCAGCTCCAGCTCAGGCGCCTGGACCGCGCGGCCCGCGCCGGTGACTCCCACGACGTGAAGCGCGCCCTCCAGGACCTCATCCCCGCGTACACCCCGTCGAAGATGACGGGGACGGTGGCGAAGGTGTTGCCCGCCTTCGGCCCCGCGAAGCCATCCTCGGCGGAGCAGAACGTCAGCGCCTGACCCCACGCGGCCCCGGCCGTCCATGAGGAGCCCCGGTCTCCCGTGCCCCTTCGAGGGCGGGAGGCCGGGGCTCTTCGTCATGGGAGGTGCTGGGAGCGGTAGGCCGGAAAGAAGCCGCTGGCGGGGTGGCCCTCCGAAAGCGAAGCGTACACCGCCGCGTCGCAGACGATTTCGTGCGTGTGGATGCGGCCGCTGGCGTTGGAGAAGCCGCGCTTGAAGTCCTCCAGGCCGTCCCCCGGAGAGAGCCCGCCCCCCAGGTGAAGCGGAAGCCCCAGCCGCACGCACAAGGCGCTCATCTCGCCGAAGACGTTCTTCGCCGGTGAGCGCGCCAGGTGCGCATCCGCCGTGCCGCCCAGGTAGTAGTGCAGGAGGCCGTCGCTGCGGACGACCAGGGCCGCGGAGGCGACCGTCCCATCCGGCGCGCGCGTCGTCGCGAGCCAGGCCTCCGGGGACGCGAACAGCTCCTCGAAGTACGCGTCGGAGAAGAAGTACCGGCGGCACGCCTGGTCCCGGACCATGGTCTGCCGGTACACCTCGCGAAACCCCGCGCGCTCTTCAGGCGGTGCGTCCCGGGCCGCACACACTGTGCTCACGAATCCCAGCCGGACATTTCGCCGCATGTGTCGGCGGTGCATCTCCCGGGGTGTGAGCGGGCGGCATGGGTCCACGAAAAAGACCTCGTTGCGCGCGGTACCACCCGAGAAGCAATGCGGTCCCTGGACCCGCTCCCTCACGAAAATACTGACCAGTTCCGTGCCCCGCCAATCCACGGCAGGTGCTGGCACCTCGCTCAACCCGTCCAGCTCACCGCCCGGAAATCCATACGGAGAAATGGCGTCGCGGTACGAAGTCCCCTCAATCGCTCGCACGATGAGTGGGATTCGCAACGTCCTGCGTGTATCGGTTTCTTCAATCGCCAGCGTATGGGTGACCTGCTCCGCGCGCAGGTGATTCTCAGAGCGGAAGTACTGCCCGGATAGCGCCGAGGCGCCCGCGTCGGGAACCAGCATGGCGCTCGCCTGCCCTGTCCTCGTCATACACCCCCCACCCCTGATGCCGCACATACCGGCTCAGGCGGACAGGCCCATGGGGCCTTGGACTGACAACTCACGGGCAGTCACCGTGTCTTTTTTGTCTAATCACAAAGGAATTACCTGGGCCGCCAAAACCTTTTGGCGTCCGGTGAACGCACTCCGGCGTTCCCACAACAGGGTAGCCTACCGGGCGGTTGACGGGAGCTACCCCACAGGACCCCCCTGATGTTGGAATCCCGTCGTCGCAACTCTGGTCGTGCCCTGTCGTCCCTGTTGTCGCTGACCCTGCTGGTGGGTGGTGGTGCTTGCGGCCCCCAACCCGAGCAGGACGGTGCCAGCACGGCCAGTCCCAACGGAGATAACACCCCTGACGCGGACACGCTCGCTCCCTCTTCCCCCGAAGAGCAGATCGCAGTGGGTCCCTCCGAGCCGGAGGCCGAGGCTGCTCCCACCACTCCGGAGGCGGACGTCCCCGCCGCCGCGGAGTCGCCTGCCCCCTCCACCGCGGAGGAGGGCCTTGGCACCACGGCCCAGGCCGCCACCAGCCTGCGCTCGGTCGCGGCCTGGGAGACGCTGTTCCTGGGCCGCTGGAACTCGGAGCACACCTCCAGCTTCCTGCCCAAGAGCCAGTCGCTGGACAGCTGGCAGTTCTACGACCTCGCCTACGGCGTCGATGGCAACACCGCGATGTATCGCGCCACCGGCAAGACGCAGTACATGGACCGGGCGTTGCTGTATGTGAACAACATGGTCAACCACGCGAAGGTCTCCTCTTCGCTGCCCAGGAGCCAGTTCAAGGACAGCTACCTGGGGTGGGCGTCCGCCCGCTCGGACACGCTGGGCCAGGAAGTCCCCCTGTTCGAAAGCTACTGCTGGCGTTACGTGACGCGCATGCTGCGCACCATCCGTGAGACGCCCGCGCTCTACAACAACAGCACGTACAAGTCGCAGTACGACAAGCTGCTGGCGTTCACCGAACGGAACATGTTCGAGAAGTGGAACAAGCGCGGCGCGAACAGCTACCTCTACCGCGTCAATACGCACATGGCGTCGCACTGGGCGTACATCGCCATGGACCTGTCGAAGATGACGACGGACGCCACGAAGAAGGCGCAGTACCTGACCGTCTTCAACAACATCAACCGTGACATGCCCAACAACACCTCGTCGCTGCGCGGCCAGCTGATGACCAGCCCGGTGAACCCCAACGCGTACTTCTGGGCCGCCGAGTGGGGCTCCAAGAAGCGCCCGGGCCAGGACGTGGCGCACGGCAACGGCGTGATGGCCTACATCGTGGAAGCCCACGACGCGGGCATGGAGTGGACGGACGCGGACATGCGCAAGTTCGTCGTCACCCTGAACAACGTCATCTGGCCGTCCGCCAAGAAGTACGGCAACTACGTGGACGGTACGGGCAGCGGCACGGGCTGGTTCAATGACGGCCTGGTGAAGCTGGGCCGCTACAACGCCGCCCTCCAGCAGCGTCTGGAGACCCACACCGTGGGCCAGAACACCCAGTACTACGGCAACGGCGCGCTCAACGCGAAGCTGCTGGGCGCGGGTTCGGCGCTCTAAGCCGAATTCCACGATGTGAAACAAACACCCCCTCCTCCCGCCCGAGCGCGCGGGAGGAGGGAGTGTGCGAACGCTCCAGGCAATGCCGGTTCCATGGACCCGGTCTTGCCTGGAGTTTTTCGCATGTCCTCCCGCATCTATTTGTCCTCGCCCCACATGGGCACGCTCGAGCGCGGCTATGTCGACGACGCGTTCGCAAGCAATTGGATTGCCCCCCTGGGCCCCCACGTCGATGCCTTCCAGGAGGAGTTCGCCCGGTGCGTGGGAACGCCGCACGCGCTGGCGCTGAGCTCCGGGACGGCCGCGCTCCACCTGGCGCTCCAGCTGGTGGGCGTGGGGCCCGGCGACGACGTGCTGGTGAGCACGCTCACCTTCTCCGCGTCGGTGAATCCCATCCGCTACCTGGGCGCGTCCCCGGTCTTCATCGACAGCGAGCGCACGTCCTGGAACATGGACCCCGCGCTGCTGGAGGAGGAGCTGGCGATGCGGGCCCGCCTGGGCCGGCTGCCCCGCGCCGTGGTGGTGGTGCACCTGTACGGCCAGAGCGCGGACCTGGATCCCCTCATGGCCACCTGCGACCGCTACGGCGTGCCCGTGGTGGAGGACGCGGCGGAGGCCCTGGGCAGCACCTACAAGGGACGGGCCCCTGGCACGGTGGGCCGCGTGGGCATCTATTCGTTCAACGGCAACAAAATCCTCACCACGTCCGGCGGCGGGATGCTGGTGTCCGCGGACGGCGAGCTGGTGCAGCACGCGCTCAAGCTGGCCACGCAGGCGCGAGACACGGCGCCGCACTACCAGCACTCGGAGGTTGGCTACAACTACCGGATGAGCAACGTGCTGGCCGCCATCGGGCGGGGGCAGCTGCACGTGCTGGAAGACCGGGTGGCCGCGCGCCGCGCGAACCACGCCTTCTACGCGGAGGCCTTCCGGGACCTGCCGGGCATCCAGTTCATGCCGGAGGCCCCGTGGGGCCGTCACACGCGCTGGCTGACGACCATCACCATCGACCCGGAGGCGTTCGGCGCGGACCGGGAAGCGGTCCGCACCGCGCTGGAGCGGGAGAACATCGAGGCGCGGCCGGTGTGGAAGCCGATGCACCTTCAACCCGTCTTCGCGAACTTCGAGCGGCGGCGGGGCAGCGTGGCGGAGGACCTGTTCCGCCACGGCCTGTGCCTGCCGTCCGGCTCCAACCTCACGCGCCGGGAACTCGAGCGGGTGGTGGAGGGGGTCCGAGCCGTTCCCCGGAAACAGGGGCTGCGGACGGCGGGCTGACCTGGGCCTGTTCCTGCTGCCGGAGCGCCAGGACCCTGGCCTCCGGCTGCGGGGTGCCCATGAACTTGTTCATGGTGGCCTCGCTGGCGAAGGAGATGCCCTGGCGCTGCAGCACGCGCGCCACCGTCAGCGCCAGTATCTTCAGGTCCAGCGCCACGCTCCAGTGGTCCACGTACCAGACGTCCTGCCGGAAGCGCTCCTCCCAGGAGAGCGCGTTGCGGCCGTTGATCTGCGCCCAGCCGGTGATGCCGGGCAGCACGTCGTGGCGCCGCGCCTGCTCCGCGGAGTAACGCGGCAGGTACTCCACGAGCAGCGGACGCGGCCCCACCAGGCTCATGTCGCCCCGGAGCACGTTCCACAGCTGCGGCAGCTCATCCAGGCTGGTGGAGCGCAAGAGCCGCCCGGCCCAGGTGAGGCGCTGCTCGTCCGGCAGCACCTGTCCGTTCGCGTCCGTGGCCTCCAGCATCGTGCGGAACTTGAGGACGGTGAACAGCTGGCCATTCTTCCCCGGGCGCCGCTGCCGGAAGAGGACGGGGCCGCCCATGGTCAGACGGACGAACAGCCCCGTGGCGGCCATCACGGGGGAAAGGCATATCAATCCCACTCCTGCCGCCACCACGTCGATGCACCGCTTGAGGAACAGCCCGGTTCCTGCCTGTCTTTGCATGGGGACGTCGCTCCTTGAAGTCGGAAAGGCTAGAAATCCTTTCAGTCCTCCACCACGACCCCTGGGACTCATCCTGTTGTCGGCTCCCGTGCATCCACGGGGCCCGAAGGGGCGGTCCGAAGCGCTTGCGCGGGCTCCGGGGCCGTCAGCCGCCGCCAGACGCGCAAGGTCAGCCAGACGCTGCACGCGAGTTCCGACACCCACCCCAGCCCCAGGGCCCATGCGGCCCCCACCGGGCCCACGCGCGGCACCCACACCGCGCTGCCCAGCGCGACCACGGCCACGGAGACGACGAGCAGCACCACCTGGCCCTTGAGCTCGCGCGCCGCGGTGAGTCCCACCGCGAGGCTCAAGCAGACGTACTCCAGCGCCGCCGCCCCCATCAGCCAGACGAACAACGTGAGATTTCCGGCATAGGCGGCGCCGTAGAAGAGCGTCAGCGCCCACCGGCCGAGCAGTGCCGCACCGGCGATGGCGCACAGGCCCACCCCCGCGGACGCCGCCGTGAAGCCCGCCAGCACCTTGCCGTAGCGGCGCGCGTCCCCCGCAGCGTGGTAGCGCCCCAGCCGGGGGCTCACCGCCTGCCCCAGCGAGTGCACCACCCGGCCGCCCAGCGCGGCGAAGTACGCGAGCGCGGCGTACATGCCCAGCTCCGCATGGCCCGCGTGTGCCTCCAGCAGGTAGCGGGGGATGTTGGGCCGCAGCGCGCCCATCAGCGCGGTGAGGCCCAGCACCCAGCACAGGAGGAAGAGCGCCTTGAGCCGCGTGCCCTCCGTGCGCCACGGCGTGCGCCAGAGGGTGCTCCAGGGGCGCACGCCGGGGAACTCGCGCCGGAGCGCCCGCGCGTCGAAGACGAAGAGGACGATGGCCCAGGCGAAGGCCATGGCCGCCGCGCCGGCGATGGGGCTGTGCGTGAGCCGCAGCGCCAGCGGCACCAGCACCACGGACAGCACGCTCTTGGCGATGGTGGACCGGGCGATGAGCCCCAGCCGCTCCACCTTCTGGAGCGCGCCGTAGAAGACCTCGCTCACCGCCTCGAAGCCCTTGGCCAGCGCCACCAGCGCGATGACCCAGCCCGCGTGGAGCGAGTCCGCCATCCCCGTGGCGATGGCGCAGCACATCGCCACGCCCGCGACGACGTTGAGCACCATCAGGCCCAGGTAGTGCTCGAAGCCGAAGGCGCTCCGGGCGTCCGTGGCCTGGAGCGTGCGCAGCTGCATGCGAGACATCAGCAGCACCGGGGCGGTGATGGCCAGGGCGAGCGCGAACTGGCCCACCTCCTCCATGGTGGCCAGCCGCGCGAAGGCCACCAGGACGCCCCATTGCGCGAGGGCATAGATGAGCCCGGCGGAGAGTGACCAGACGAAGTTGCTCCCCACCGAGCGCGCTGTCATGACCGGGCCGCCGCGCGCTGCAATACCTCTGACAGCCGTTTCGCCGCGATGTCCGCGGAGTAGCGCTCCCGGCCCAGCTTCCCGGCCAGCGCGCCGGCCTCCGCGAGCCAGCGCGGGTCGCGCAGCCGCTTCGCCAGCATGGCCGCCGCGGCGGGGATGTCCTTGGGCGGCAGCCTGAGGCCAAAGGCCTCCCGGTCCAGCAGCTCCGCCTGCCAGCCGCCGTAGTTGAGCGCCAGCGGACGGCCCGCAGCGAGCGCGTCGAAGAACTTGTTGGCGGAGTTGTCCTGCATGCCCGGCACGTCCGTGAACATCGACGTGGCGATGGTGGCCGCGCTCAGCACCGCGGGCACCTGCTCCTTGGGCACGCTGGGCAGGAAGAAGAGGTTCTGGTTCTTCACGCCCAGCCGCTCCGCCAGCGCGTGCAGCAGGGACTCCTCGCGGCCCTTGCCCATGATGACGAAGCGGACCTCCGGGTCCAGCCTCCGCATCTCCGCGGCCACCCGCACCAGGTACTCCACGCCGTTCACCAGCCCCAGCGTGCCCGCGTACAGCACCATGGGCCTGTCCCCCAGCCACGCGTACTTCTGCCGGAACTCCTGGCCCGCGGACGCCGGCACCTGGAAGCGGTCCGGGTCGCAGAGGTTGGGGATGATGGTGATCTTCTCCGACGGCACGCCCGCCGCCTCCACGCCCGCCTTCATGCCCGGCGACAGCGCGACGATGTGCTCCGCGCCCGCGTACGCGGCCCGCTCCAGGAGCTGCGCGGCCAGGATGGCGGAGCGGCTCTTGAGCGCGCCCACCGCGATGGGGATGGCGGGCCACAAGTCACGCACCTCGAAGACCATGGGCCGCTTGTTCCACCGCGACGCGGCGATTCCCGGCACCGCGATGGTGAGCGGCGTGCTGGTGGCGAAGAACACGTCCGCGGGCAGCTGCGCGGCGCGGCGCGTGGAGTTGACCGCGAAGTGGCTGAAGGCCCGGATGCGGTCCGGGTAGCTCATGGCGTTGTTGTACGGCACCGGCAGCCAGTGCACCTGGATGCCGCTCTCGTTGGACTCGCGCCAGCCCTTGCCCGTGCCTCCGTCCGTGCGGGTGTCGGAGGTCACCATGTGGACCTCGTGGCCCATGGAGACCAGGCGCCGCGCGAGCTCATAGGAGCGCGTGCCCCCGTGCATGGTGGGGGTGTTGAAGTACTGATGCAGATAGACGATGCGCATGTCAGGCGGCTCCTGTGAATGAGGGTTGGGGAAGGGGGTGGGGCAGGGGAGGGCCGGACTGCGCGGGCTTTCGCGCGGGGTCCGCGGTCGCGGAGGCCATCACCATCAAGAGGAAGAGGGCGCGGCTGTCGTAGAGGTCGCCACTGGACTGGCTGCCCAGGAGCACCAGCACCGCCGCGCCCACGGTGGCGCCGTCCAGGCCCTGGCGCCGGAGGAACGCCGAGCGCACGAAGGTCGCGATGAAGGCCGCGAACAGGAGCAGCCCCACGGCGCCGCCCTCGCAGAAGATCTCCAGGAAGAGGTTGTGCGGGTAGACGCCCAGGCGCAGCGCGGGGAACGCCGCCAGCCCCGCCCCCGCCACCGGGTAGTCCTTTCCCAGCTGGATGGCCCGCTCGTAGAGGACCTCCCGCCCGGACAGGTACACCTTGCCTTCGCTGCTGCCCGCGCCGCCCGCGCCCACCTCGTAGTTGAGGGTGAGGCGCAGGAAGCGCTCCTGGAAGGAGTTGCTGAGCGCCTCTCCCAGCGGGGAGAACATGGCCACCACGGTGATGGCCACCGTCGCCAGCAGCGTCAGGAGCAGCAGCCGGCGCACCGGCACGCGCCCCACCACGAGGCAGGTGGTGATGCCCGCGATGATGGCGACGGACCCGCCGCGCGAGCCCGTGAGCAGCGTCAGCATGACGCCGCTGGCGGCCACCGGAATCCACAGCCACGTCTGGCCCCGCCAGTACCAGAAGTAGAGCGCGCCCATGGTCAAGAGCCCCATGAGTCGCGCGAAGATGTTGGGCCCGCCGTTCATCACCGCGAGCCGCGCGCCACCGCCGCCCGCCAGCAATTGCTTGATGCCGGCGATGGCGAGCAGCCCCGTGGCCACCACGACGATGGCCCAGAACGTGTCCAGCGTCCGGGGCGCGGGCTGGCGCAAGCAGGCCAGCGCGAAGCCCACGCACATGACCGCCACGAGCATGACGTCGTAGACCTTGGTCAACGAGAAGTCGAAGTCAGGCGACCAGGTGGCGCTGGCGGCCATGTAGCCCAGGAAGGCCAGCATGGCCGCGATGAGCGGCGGGTCGAAGCGCGACTCGCCGGGACGGGCCTCGCGCCGGGCGCGGTGCAGGAGCCCCACCGCGGCGAACACCCCTCCGCAGATGACGATCCAGAGCCGCAGCTCCAGGAACAGGTTCGTCTCCACCTCCGCGGCGGCCAGCCGGTGCATGCCCCAGCGGCCCGCGAGCATGTAGAGGGCCGCGATGAAGCCCAGTCCTGTGCAGCGAATCCAGCTCACGGTGCGGTCTCCCGGTGGGGCTTCAGCTCGCGGATGGGTATTCGTATTGGTAGACGCCGCTCACCGCGCGGCCCGTCCGGGAGCGCGGCACGCCGTTGAGGACCACGCCCTGGGCCGGGACGCCGCTCTGCTCCAGTTGGTGCAGCGCGGTGGCCACCTCGCGCAGGGACTGGGCCGCCGCGCGCACCACGGCGAGCCGCACGCCCGCGTGCCGGCCCACGAGCGCCGCGTCCGTCACCGCGAGGATGCAGGGCGTGTCGAAGAGGACGACGTCGTACTCGGCCGCCACGCGCGCCACGAACGTGTCGAACGCCGCGCTGGCCAACAGCTCCGCCGGGTCCGGAGGAAGCGCGCCCGCGCCCAGGAACGACAGGCCGGGCGCGGCCTCCTGGAGCAGGGCCTGCTCCAGCGTCGCGGTGCCCCGCAGCACCTCATGGAGGCCGGGGAGGTGCGCCTCGCGGAAGCACCGGTGCAGCCAGCCGCCGCGCAGGTTCGCGTCCACCAGCAGCACTCGCTTGCCCGTCTCCGCCAGCACCCACGCCAGGTTGAGGGCGACGAAGGACGTCCCCGCGCCAGGGCTCGTCCCGGTGACGGCGACGACGTGGCTGCCCGCCTCCTTCATGGCCCTCTGGAGCCGCGTCCTCAGGCCGCGCACGCATTCCACGGTGACGTCCCGGGGGATGCTGCGCGCCAGGATGATGGAGGGGCCGCGGGGGGACGTCGCGCGGCGGGGGCCGGTGGGGACGCTGGCGAGGACGGGCACCGCGAGCGCGGACTCCAGGGCCGCGGGGTCGGTGACGCCCGGGTGCAGCGACTTGCTCGCGAAGGCCAGCGCGATGCCGAACGCCAGCCCCAGCACGATGCTGACCGCGAACACGTCCGGCTTCGCGGGGCGCACGGGCAGGCGCGTCACCACGGGCACGTCGATGATGCGCGCGTTGGTGATGGTGCTCGACTTGAGCACCCGGTACTCCTGGGCCTTGTTGTTCAGCTGGAGGTACAGCTCGTTGGCCACCTTCACGTCGCGCGTGAGCTGGGCGGACACCCGCTCCGCGTCCGGGATGCCCTTGAGCCGGGTGTCCAGCGCGGTGCGCTCCGTGCGCAGGCGCGCCAGCTTGCGCTCCGTGGCCAGGAGCAGCGGGTGGTGCTCGGTGAAGCGCTGGCGCAGCTCCGAGCGCTCCATCGCGAGCGTGGAGATGTCCTTGTCCAGGTCCGCGCTCCGGTTGAGGACGGCCTGCACCTCCAGCCCCAGGTCCACGCCGCCCTTGCCGGCGCGGTAGTCGCGCAGCGCGGCCTCCGCCTGCTCCAGGCCCTGGCGCAGGCCGGGCAGCTGGCTGTCCAGGAACGACAGCGTGCGGCCCGCGTCGTCGCTGCGGCGCTCCACGTTGGAGCGCACGTACGTGTCCGCGATGGCCTGGAGCGTGGTGGTGGCCATCACCGGGTCGGGCCCGTCCAGGGTCAGGTTGAGCACGCCCGTGCCGGCGCCCTTCTCCCCCATGCGCAGCGTGCGCTGCAGCTCCTCCACCACCGCGAGCTTCGAGCGGCGCATCACCTGGAAGCGCGTCCCAGGCCGGGCGTGCAGCTCGGTGACGAACAGCTCCACCTCGTGCGGCGCGCGCGCTTCCGTCTGGGCGCCGGTGCCCACGGTGCCGTTGAGCACGACGCGGCCCTCCGGGCCCCACAGCGTGTACGCGCCGTCCGCCTTCGCCACGAGCGTGAGCGGCAGGTCCTCCCACTCCGTGGGCACGTTCAGCCGCTCCACCTGGAGCGTCTCCCCGCCCCAGGCGTACGAGGCCCCGCCCCACCACGGCACCGCCGCCAGGTCCGGGCCCGGGTGAGCCCGGGCATGGGCCGCGCCCACCACCGGGAAGTAGCGGGGCTCCACGCTCACGCCCAGGTGCAGCGCGTCCGCCACGCGCCCCAGGAGGGCCCTGGAGCCCAGGACCTCCATCTCAGGGGCAGCCTGGCTGGGCACGTCTGGAATCAGCTCGTCCAGCTGTCCCAGGCTGCTGCTCTTCTGCTCGATGCGCAGGATGGCATTGGCCCGGTACACCGGCGTCGTGGTGAGCAGGTACAGCCCGCCCAGGGCCAGGGCCAGGGCGACGGACGCCGCGATGGTGCCGCGGCGCTCCCCCAGGATGGCCAGATACCTGCCCAATCCCAACTCATCATCCTGCGTGCCGGGGCCTGGGCGGGGCGGCGTCACGCGTTCGGGGGTGCTCGTCATGGGTTGTCGATGATGATGGTTCTGTCTCCGATATCCACTGCCTGCCAGAGCAGCTGAACTGTTGGCTGGATTTGCTGGATGATGCGATTCCAGCGCGTCAAGTCGTGCGCGGAGACGAAGATGACGTCGCGAGGTTGTAATTGGAACTGAGTCGCCAGCAGCAGCGCGTCCGGCGACTTCGCGTCCAGCTTGAAGATGTAGGGTCGCTCGAAGCTGCCGCGGATGACATACACGCGGCCCGGGTTGGACGTGAGCGGGTCGAAGCCTTCGGTGTCGCCAATGGCTTCCGCCAGCGTCATCCGTCCCTTCACCATCACGCGCGAGGACGGTTTTCGGACCTCGCCCAGCACGAAGACCTTGTTGCGGCTGCGGTCCGCCACGTTGACGATGTCGCCGTCCTGGAGCAGCCAGTTCTGGCTCACGTCCCCCTGTTCGTAGAGGGCCTGCAGGTCGAGCGTGAAGGTGGTGCCGCCCCGGCTGAGGGTGACGGCGCGCAGGTCCGCCTCCGTGGAGAAGCCCTTCGCCTGGGCGATGGCGTCCTGCACGCGCAGGGGCACGTCGGTGACGGGCAGGGTGCCGGGGGCCACGACCTCGCCCGTCACCTGGACCTTCTGGCCGCGGAAGCCCACCACGCGCACGTCCAGCTGGGGCTTCTCGATGACGCTCGCCAGCCGCTGCGTGAGCAGCTCCCGGATCTCCCGCAGCGTCTTGCCCGCCACGGGGAGGTTGCCCACGTGGGGGTAGAACATGGTCCCGTCCGCCGCCACGGGATTGCCGACGGCCTCCGCGGGGCGGAACTCGCCGGCGGGGATGGTGAGCTCCGGGTGGTCCCACACGATGACGCTAAGCACGTCGTGTGGCGTCACCCGGTAGTCATAGTCCGTGGCCACCCGCGCCAGCGGATCCACCAGGGGCGCGGGCCGCGCCTGCCGGCGCTCCTCCAACTGGTGGCTGAGGAGGGACGCGTCGATGGGGAGGATTTCGTAGGCGCCGTCCGCGCCAGCGTCTGCCTTTCCCGCGTAGCGCTCCCGGAAGGCATCCTCGTCCATCTGCATTCCCGGGCCCCAGGCGCATGCGCTCAGGCAAGACACCGCGGCCAACAACAGGACGTGTTTCATGGGCGGGCAATCTTCCGAAGGAAGCGTGCGAGCGTAAGCCCGAACAATGCCAAATGTCTGGAAGACGCTATGCCTCGCTGGCGAGGTGACACATGCCCTGCCCTGGGGGGCTGGAGTGGCGCGAAGCGCTGGAATCAGGACATCCGCGCTGCACCCCGGGGGGCGGTGACGGACCCCGGATCCATTCACATACCCTCAGGCTGTCTCGGGCGCTGTCGGGCCCGCTCGTTTCCGCCCGGGGGGAACCCATGAATCCAGTGGCACCGTGGAGAGCCGTCCTCGTCCCTGACGGAGGCCAACGCGCTGTTTCGTCTGACTATTTCCGCTCCGAGCAGCACCTGCGCGCGGAAGGGGTGACGCACAGCCTCATCGTGGAGGATGGGGAGGGGCGGGCCCTCCGGGTGCCGCTCATCGTGCGGCCCATCGAAGGGACGCACTACCGGGACGCGGTTTCTCCGTATGGGTTTCCCGGGGCGGAGTTGAACGGGCTCTCCGAGGTGCCAGTGGACGGAATCGACTGGCGGGGCACGGAGCTGGTCAGCATCTTCCTGCGCGACCGCATTGGCGGGCCGTACTGCTTCGCGGGCGGCCGGCTGCGCACGGAGGTGTGTCTCATCGACCCGAAGCTGCCGGTGAAGTTCCGCAGCGACCACGGCGCGGACATCCGCCGCAACGCCCGGCGCGGCTACGTCAGCGCGGCGGTGCCGGTGAAGGACTCCACGCAGGAGCAGCGCGAGGCGCTCAAGTCCATCTACCGGCAGACCATGGACCGCAACCAGGCCGGGGAGCGGTACTACTTCAGCGAGGACTGGTTCGAGGAGGTCTTCACCTGTCCCTTCGCGTGGCTGGTGACGACGCGCGCGCCGGACGGGGCGGTGGCCTCCTCCGCGCTGGTGGTGCTGAGCGACGGGCTCCTGCACAACTTCATTGGCGGCACGGCGGACGCGTACCTGGTGCACTCACCGGCGAAGAACGAATTCCCGGTGATGGTGGAGCTGGCGGAGAAGCTGGATGCCTCCGTCCACCTGGGTGGCGGCGTCCGTCCGGGTGACGGCATCGAGCGGTTCAAGCGCGGCTTCGCCAACGCGATGTCCCAATTCTACACGCACGACCTCATCTGCGACCCGGAGGCATACGCACAGCTGTCCCAGGGGCACGCGGGCGAGGACTTCTTCCCCGCCTACCGCGCGCCCCGTTCCTGACGTTCTTGTGTGCCTGAGGGGTTCCCATGGTCCTGTCACTTCCCCAGCTCCGCGATGTCGCGGAGGCCCGCTTCACGTGTCTCACGGAGCGGGAGCTCGCCGAGCGCCGGCGAGAAGAGGGCGTTCGCGTCATCTCCCACCGGGGGCATTACTGGGAGCAGTCGGGGGCGCCCGGCTTCTTCCAGCCGGTGCACCTGCTGGCGCGGCTGACGCCGGACGAGGCCACGCCGCCCACGCCGCTGGCCTGGGGCTACCGCGCGGCGCTGACGCCGGAGACGGCGAACGTCGCCACCGGCAAGGTGCCCGTGGTGCGGCTGAAGGACCTGGACACCTATGACATGAGCCGGCTGAACTCGAACCGGCGCAGCAAGCTGCGCAAGTGCCAACGCACGGTGCGCATCGTCCAGCTCACGGGGCCGTCGCTGCTCTTGGAGCAGGGCTATCCCGTGGTGCGGGACGCGCTGACGCGCACGCAGCACAAGAAGATCCCCACGCTGGACGAGTACCTCAAGGGCCTGCGGCAGTACTTCGCGTCCGACCACTGGTGCGTGCTGGCGGGGATGGTGGACGACAAGCTGGGCGGCTACCTGGACGGCTACATCGTGGACGGTGTCGCGTATGGCTTCAGCGCCTACTACGCGACATGGGCGCTGCCGACGAACATCTCCACCGGCCTCATCTACGAGTTCGCGCAGCTCTGCCGCAGGCTCGGGGCCCGGACGCTGGTGGGCGGACTGCATGCCCGTGAAGCGGCCCAGCTCGAACAGTTCAAGGACGAGCTGGGCTTCGTCGTGGATCCGGTGCCCATCCATTGGGGCATGAACCCGCTGGCGCGCGCCTTCATCCGCTGGCGCCGCCCGCACGCGTACTACCGGCTGACGGGGCAGGCCTGACGGGCTACGGCGTCATCACGACCTTGATGCAGCCGTCCTCCTTGTCGCGGAACTTCTTGTAGAGGGCGGGTGCGTCCGCCAGCCGGGCGCGGTGGGTGATGAGGCGCGTGGGGTCGATGGCGCCGGATTGGATCTTCTCCAGCAACGGCCGGGTGTAGCGGTGCGTGTGCGTCTGGCCCGACTTCATGGTCAGGCCCTTGTTGACGAAGGCGCCCATGGGGACCTTGTCCAGGAAGCCCACGTAGACGCCGGGCACGGAGAGGCTGCCGCCCTTGCGGCAGCAGTAGATGGCCTGGCGCAGCGCGTGCGGCCGGTCCGTGGCCAGCTTCACCGCCGCCTTCGCCTTGTCGATGACGGCGTCCAGGCTGCCGGTGCCGTGGGCCTCGGCGCCCACGGAGTCGATGCAGCGATCCGGGCCGCGGCCGCGGGTCATCTCCTTGAGGGTCTCGTAGACGTCCTGCTTCGTGAAGTCGATGGTCTCCGCCTTGCCCCAGGACTTCGCGAGCGCCAGGCGCTCCGGCACGTGGTCGATGGCGATGACCCGGCCCGCGCCGAACATCCACGCGCTCTGGATGGCGAACTGGCCCACGGGACCGCAGCCCCACACGGCCACGGTGTCGCCCTTCTCCATCTCGCAGTTCTCCGCCGCCATGTAGCCGGTGGGGAAGATGTCGGTGAGGAAGAGGACCTGATCCTCGGTGAGGCCGTCCGGAATCTTGAGGGGACCGACGTCCGCGTACGGCACGCGCACGTACTCCGCCTGACCGCCGGAGAAGCCGCCCAGCATGTGCGAGTAGCCGAAGAGGCCGGAAGGCGAATAGCCCATCACCTTCGCGGCCATCTCCGCGTTGCGGTTGGAGCGGTCACAGAGGGAGAAGAGGGTCTTCTGGCAGAAGAAGCACTCGCCGCACGCGATGTTGAAGGGGACGATGACCCGGTCGCCCTTCTTGAGCTTCGTAACGCCGGAGCCAATCTCCATCACCTCGCCCATGAACTCGTGGCCCAGGACGTCACCGCTCTTCATGGTCGGCATGTAGCCGTCCAGGAGGTGCAGGTCGGAGCCGCAGATGGCGGTGCGGGTGACGCGGATGATGGCGTCGCGAGGGTCTTCAATCTTCGGGTCGGGGGCGGACTCGTAACGGACGTCGCCGTGGCCATGCCAGCAGATGGCTTTCATCGGGTGTGGCTCCTTGGATGGGAAGAATGGCTTTGGAGCAAAGCTGGGGACTTGGAACGTGCACGGCCAACGTTCGAGGGTTGCCGCCGCCTGGCTGGCTGGCGCTCGGAAGGGGTGAATCGGCGTCCCGGGATGCAATGGGACCCCTGGCCCATGCAAAAAGGGGGTGTGACCTCCGCACCCGTCCTCGACTTCGGCCGTTACCTGGGCACGCCCCTTCAGCGAGTGGAGGTGGAGGGGCTCGTGCTCACGGAGAGCACGTATGCACCGGGCGTCCGGTTGCCATCCCATGGACACCGGCACGCCGGCTTCCGGCTCACGCTGGAGGGGGGCTTCACGGACGTGGTGGAGGGCCGCGCGCGGGAGTGCACGGCCCGCTCGGTCGCCTTCCAGGCGCCCGGGCTGGAGCACGCGCAGCGCATCCGGGACGTGCGCACGCGCACCTTCAACATCGACTTCTCGGAGGCGTCCTGGCGGTCGCGGAGCGCGCTCGTCGGGCGGTTGGATCCGCGGGTGGACCTGACGTCGGTGCGGCTGGCCACGCTGGGGGCGCGCGTGTACCAGGAGTTCCGGCGCGCGGATGACGTGGCGGCGCTGGCCATCGAAGGGCTGACGCTGGAGATGCTGGCGGAGGCGGTGCGCGCGTCGGCGCCGGCGCGGACTTCGGGCCCTCCGGCGTGGCTGGGGCGCGTCCGGGAGTTACTGGACGCGGTGCGCGGGCCGCCGCCCACGCTCGCGGCGTTGGCTCGGGAGGCGGGGGTGAGCCCGCAGCGGTTGGGGCGGGCCTTCCGCCAGGCCTGGCGGTGCAGCCCGGCGGAGTACCTGCGCCGGTCGCGGCTGGAGCGCGCGGGCAGGGCGCTGCGCGAGACAGAGCGGCCCCTGGGCGACATCGCGCTCGACGCGGGCTACTGCGACCAGAGCCACCTGACACGCGAGTTCCGCCGCCGCCTGCACCTCACCCCGGCGGAGTACCGGCGGCTGGCGGGACGTGCATCCGGTTCCACGCGGTAGGTTTCGTCCAAGACGGCAGGGCACGGGCGGTCCTATCTCCCGGCCATGACCCTGCAATCGCATTCCTTCCGCCGCGCAGTGGCGCTCCTGTGTTCGGCGCTGATGTGGACCGCCTGCGCTGGTTCCCGGCCTGTCCCGGCGGCTCCGGAGTTGGCCGTGCGCCGCGTGGACTCCGGACGCACGCAGTGGGTGCTGCGTCCGTCGGAGTCGTACGACGCGCTGTGCCTGTTGAACCTGCTGCGAGGCGACGCGTTCTACACGCGCTTCCATCCGGCGGAGTTCCAGCGCTTCTCCGCGCTGCTGGGGGCGCGGGAGCAGGCCGCGCTCGCGCACCTCACCGAGCGGATGGCGAAGCAGGGCGGCAAGATGGTGGGGCCGTTCCTGACGCTGGTCTTCTCCGTGACGGAGGCCACCACGGTGGAGGACCTGGCGGCGACGGTGGCGGACGATGCCGCGTGGAGCCGGATGCGCGCGGACTTCCTGGCCACGTCGTACGGGAAGGAGGACGGCTTCGCGGAGATGGAGGACGTGCGGGGGGACCTGGGCGTCCTGCTGGCGTTCCTGGAGCGCGTGGAGTTCCCCCGCATCTGGCGGGCGGAGTATCTGCCGCAGGTGGAGCAGGCCATCGCGGGGCTGGCGGCGAAGGTGGCGCCGCACGACGTGGTGGGCTGGGACGAAGCGGTGCTGGGCAGGGAGCTCCAGGTGGCGGCGTTGAGCGCGCACGTCCTGAAGTTCGCGAAGCCGCACGGCATCCGGGTGACGGGGTGGAACTTCCTCACGGACGCGACCTATCCCGCGGACGTCACCGTGAAGACGGCGGTGCATGAGTTGCTGCATCCGCCGTTCACGCGCGAGGGCGAACTGGACGCGAAGTTGTCCGCGCTGGAGGCGGACCCCTACTTCCAGCGGCTGGTGCGCGAGCATGACCCCGCGTTCGGCTACACCACGGCGCGCGGCCTGACGGAGGAGGACTGCGCGGAGGCCATCGACGTCTACGTCAGCGAGCGGGAGGGCCTGCTGCGCAACAGGGAGGGCCGTCCGCTCACGGGGGCGGAGTTCTTCCGCGGCCACGACGACGGCCTGCACGTCCTGGCCTTCGTCCTCTACGAGGAGCTGAAGCGCGCGGGCCCTTCACGCGCGGGGACGTACGAGGCCTTCCTGCTGGGCCTGTTCGAACGCGGCGTGCTCGAGCCCGGCGGGTTGGAGCGCCGCTTCCGCGCCTCCCCGGGGCACTACCCCGTGAAGGCGCTGGGCGAAGCGGCGGCTCCGTGACGACTCAGAAGCACTCGCGCGCGTCGGTGAAGGCCGGGCAGTACGTGTCCACGCCATTGCACGAAACGCCGCCGCACACCTTGGAGTTCAGGGGTTGCAGCGTGTAGGCGTTGAAGCCCGTGCAGCTCACGGCCGAGTTCGTCGACTCGCAGAAGAAGGACACGGTCGTGGGCGAGGGACAGTTCTTCCACTGGCCGTCGCACATCACCGCCTGGCCCTCCACGGCCTCGCAGTGGTTGCCCGAGCAGGACACCGACGTCCCGCCAGGACACGACGCCGTGCAGACGGCCATGGCCGTGACCTCGGACCCTTCCTGGGGCTGGAGCGCTTCCTCCTCCTCCATCGGTCCGCCACACGCCACCGTCTGCAGGCCCAGCACCGCCATCGCAACGAACAGGAGACGCTTCATCAGACTCCTCCGGGTTTAAGTTGGAAAACGAAATATACCGGAAGAGTCCTGCGATTCACCCTGGCATCACGGAGGGGTGTCCTGGGCGGTGGTCTTGTCCAGGCGCTCCTGGAGGGCCTTCCAGCCGCGGTTGCCCGCTTCACGCGCGCGGTCGAGCGTCTCGCCCGCGCCCTGGGCCACCTGCTCGGCGGAGAGCGCCGCCGTGCGCTGGCGCACCCGGTCCATCCAGACGAGCGGGGCGTAGAGCTGCTTCGCCCGCTCCGGGCCCAGCAGCACGGTGAGCACGTGCTCCAGGCCTCCTGCGCGCGCCAGCAGCGTCCGGCCCAGGAGCACCGTCGCGCGGGTCTGCTGGAACAGCGGCAGGCTGTCCCCGTGCTTGCGCAGGGCCTCCGCGTTGTCGTGCACCTCGCGCCGTTCTGTCTCCTCCAGGTAGGGGCTGGCCGCGAGCTTGTCCAGGGACGCCGCAGCCTCTTCGTAGCGCCCGCGCCGGGTGTGGATGAAGGCCCAGCCCCACCACGTCAGCTCGTTCTCCACGCCCAGCGTCTGGAGCGAGCGCAGCCCCTGCTCGATGTCGTCCTCGGCGGCGCGTTCGCGCTTCAGGCCCATGCGGTTCCAGGCGCGCAGGAAGTGCCCGGCCGCGAGCGCCGCCTCCCGCGACTGCGCGGGCGTGCTGTGCTGGAGGGCGGGGAAGTCTTCGGGTGGAATGCGCTCCGCCTCGGTAAGGAAGGCGGTCAGCTCCTCCTCGGCGGCGTAGTGGTAGCCCGCCTGGCAGAAGGCGACGCCCCGGCTCGCCTGCACCGCCGCGCGCAGGGGCGCGGGCCAGGTGGGGGTGGGCGTGGCGCGCGACAGTTCGTAGAAGACGAGCTCCGTGGCGGGGATGCGGTCGGACTTCTCCGCGGCGTCCAGCGCCAGCAGGACCGCGGCGAGATAGGCGTGCTCCTGGCCCGCGTCGTAGGACGGCAGGGGCAGGGCCTCGCCGGAGGCCCATCGGTTCCACAGCAGGGGGAACTCGTCCTCGTCGCGCGTCTGGAGCGTCTTGCGCGCCTTGTAGAAGGCGATACCCAGGTCCAGGTACGTGCGGGCCGCCGCGCGCGTCGCTTCGTCGGTGAGAGGCTTGTCCGGCAACGCGCGCGTTTCGGCGAGTGCCTTCCAGAGCAGGGCCACCTCCTCCGGGGCCTTGGGGTCCCCGTCCGCGCGCACGGTGAGCTTGAGCGCGCGGTAGGGCACGAGCGCGACGGAGTCACGGAGCCGTTGATCAATCTCCGCGCGTTCCTTCGCGGCGCGCTCGGCGTCCGTCTTCTGGCAGCCGCCGCACGCGGTGAGTCCCACGAGGAGGAGGGCGGCGATGCGGTTGCGCAGCCCCCGGTGTGCACGGACGGAGTCCTTCATGGCCGCGCACGGTAGCACCGGCTCCTCGTGGAGGAAGCCTGCCTCCCCACCGAGGGGGCTAGCGCGGGTCGAGCAGCGCGGCGAAGAGGTCGCGCGGATCCAACCCGGGCGGCAGCCCGGAGACGCCGCCGTCATTCACCTCCACCACCGCCCAGCCGCCGTCCTCCAGCATCGCCACGTCCAGCGTGAAGAATGGGGAGGGGATGCGGCGGCCCAGCGACTCGAAGGCGGTGAAGTCGGGCACCTCCACGTCGAACTCGTGGTACGGCTCCGCGGCAATCAACCGGCCGCCGCCGAAGAACAGCCGGAACTCCAGGTGCGCGGGGCCCGCGGGCGTCCGGCCGTAGACCTTGAGCGGCAGGTAGCGGCGCACCACGAAGCCGCGCTCGAAGCGGTCGCCGCGCTCGTCGAGCAGGTTCTGGCAGATGCGCTCGAAGTCCTCGCGCGTGGTGTCCGCGGGCACGAAGCACGCCTCCGCCCAGCGCTCCTTCGCGGACTTCACGTGGTCCTTGAGGATGTACGGCGGAGGCCCCAGCTTCCGCGCCAACCGCCACGCCTCCGCCGTGTCCGGTTCCTCCGTCCAGACCGAGCGCGCGGTGTAGCCGGCCAGCCGCGGGTACCAGTGGGGCAGGTAGTGCGCGGCGGCGTACTGCGCAGGCGTCGTCACCAGCCGGTGTCCCAGGGCGCGCACGGCTTCGTCGAGCTCTGTGTACTCCTCCTCTGTGAGCATCCAGCCCCGGTACAGCAGCCGGAGGTGGCCGCGCTCCGGCACGCCCGTGAGCGCCCTCGCCGCGTCGCCCGACAGCAGGGCGGAGAGGTCCGCCTGATACGTGTCCACGCCCAGTGCTTCGGCCGCGTCGGCCTCCACGTCGAACGGATCCGGCTGGTGCGGGTTGCGACCGAACAGGACTGCCTTCACGGCAGGGGAAGCGGGCATCCAGGTGGCCTTTCGTCAGGGGAAGGGCCCACGTGGACGCGAGCACACGCGGGGCCTGACACGGCCACGGCGGGCGCTGGAGGGCGCGGACGCGGGCGGCATGTCGGGACGAAAGGGGCCTTCCAGGGGGCGGACGCCCTTGCACGGTGATGCCTGACAGAACCGCATCCGGAAGGCTTGCCTCACCGGGCGGCGGGCCCGTAAAGCGCCACTCCATGTCGAACCCTTCCGACCTTCTCCACGGGGAGCTGCGGTCCTACCTGCGCGGCTACCCGACGGCCTCCGTGTGCGCGGCGATGACGTGGCGGGGCGCGCTGCACGTCGAGGGGCTCCGGGGCAAGGGGACGCCTCCGGCCACGGACGCCCTGTTCTCCCTGGGGGCGCTCACGGAGGTCTTCACGGCGGCGCTCCTGTCGGTGATGGCGGAGCGGGGGGACGTGCGGCTCGACGAGCCCCTCGGGAACATGATTCCCGCGTCGCTCTTGAACGACGAGGTCGCGCAGCGCATCACGCTGGAGCAGCTGGCGACGCACACCTCCGGGTTGCCGCACCTGCCGCCGAACCTGGGCGCGGCGCCCGCGAATCCGGACGACCCGTTCGGGCACTACTCCGCGAGCCTGTTCGGCGAGTTCCTGCGCAACTACCACCCCCGGCAGCCGCCGCCGCACCCGTCGTCCGAGTCCTTCCTGGGCATGGGCGTGCTCGGCCACGCGCTCTCCCGGCGCATGGCGCTGAACTACGGGCACCTGATGCGGGACGTGCTCTGCAAGCCCATGGGGCTCGTGGACACCACGGCGCGCGTCACGGAGGAGCTGGCCCCGCGCCTGTTGCAGGGCCACACCGCGAAAGGCAAGCCCGTGCCGCCGTGGACCTTCCCGGCGCTCCCGGGCGGCGGCGCGATGCACTCCACGGTGGGGGACGTGATGCGCTTCCTGGAGACGAACCTGGGGCGGGGAGAGACGTCCTTCACGAAGGCCCTGTACCGGATGCAGGCGCCCCGGGTGAAGGCCGGGTCCTTCCAGCGCGGCCTGGGATGGAATGTGTCCCAGGTGCGAGGGAAGGACGTGGTGTGGCGCTCGTCGGTGATGGGGGGCTACGTGGGCTTCATGGGGCTCAGCATCGCGGCGGACGCGGCCGTGGTCATCCTCGCGGACCACGGCTGGTCGCTGTTCTCCGCGCTGCGGGGGCGCGTGCCCCTGGAGGCGCCGGGGTTCGCGTTGATGTCGCGGTTCCTGCCGCCGTGAGGGGGCTTCAGGGAATGGTGAAGCGGTAGAGCTGGAAGCCGCCCGAGGACGCCATCTCGAAGTCGCGCACGTTGCGTGAAGCGCCGGTCTCGCTGCGCTGTGCGAGCTTGAAGTCGCCGGTGCCGTTGCTGGCCTGGAAGCGGAACTCGTACGAGCCCGGTTCGGTGGGCAGTGGGGCCGCGGACATCTTGGTCACGGCCAGGTTGGCGAAGCCCGGCAGGGTTTCACCGTCCGGGCGGCGCACGGAGCCGATGGCGCGCAGGAAGGGCGAGCCGCCGGTCAGGATGAGGTACTGCGGGTCCGCGGTGCGCGCAGGCTTCGCCGGGGCGGAGGGGGCCGGGGTGGGCTCCTCCTCGGCGGGGCGAGCCGCGCCCTTGGCGCCGCGCTTCGCCTTCGAGGCGGGCTCCTCGCTGGGTGCGGGAGGCACGGAGGTCTCTTCAGGCGCTTCGGCGGGAACGGCTTCGGCTTCGGAGGCCTTCCGCTTCGCGGCGCGTCCCGTGCCCTTGCGCGAGGGGGCTTCCTCGGCGGTCGTTGTCTCCGTCGCGGGAGGCGTTCCTTCCACGGTGGTCGCGGGAACGGTGTCAGTGGCGCCCGTCTCCGCCTGTGGCGCGGGCGTGGCGGACTCCGCGGGGGTCTCCGACGGGGAAGGCACGGGGGCCTCCTGCGGCGCGGCGGCGGGAGTTCCTTCGGCCGGGGTCTTCTTCGTGGAAGAGCCCTTGGGCGCCTTCCCCGCGCGCTTGGAAGGAGCCTCGCTGGCGCCTGTCTTCAGCTCGGCCGTCTCCGCATCCGCGGCGGCCGGCTCAGGGGCTTGGGGCGGCTGTTCGGAGGGCGTCGATGCGGAAGCCTTCGGGCTCTCCTCGGTCGATACGGGCTCCGCGACAACTTCGGGGGACTTCTGTGCAGCGGTCTTCAGGGGCTCCTCGGTCGATGCAGGCTCCTGGGCAGCCTTCGACGCCGGAGCCTTGGGGCTCTCCTTGGCCGCGGTGGGCTTCGTGGCGGCTGCCTTTGAAGCCTGCGCGGCGGGCTTCGCAGCGGGCGTCTTCGACGATTGTCCGCCCGGCTTCGCCGCAGGCGCCTGTACGGCGGCCTTTGCTGGGGGCGCCTTCGGAGCCTGTGCGGACTTCGCGGCCGGCGTCTTCAGCGCCTGAGCACCGCCCTTCTTCGCGGCGGAGTCCTTCGGCGCCTGGGTCGCGGACTTCGCGGCAGGCGTCTTCGAGGCCTGAGCACCCGACTTCGCCATCGAAGCCTTCGGAGCCTGTGCGGCCTTCGAAGCGGAAGCCTTCGAAGCCTGCGCCGCCTTCGCGGTGGGCTTCACGACAGGCTTTGCCTTGGCCGCCGCGCCCTTCACCGCCTTCGCGACCTGCTTCAGCTTCGAGGCCGCGGTCTTCAGGGCCTGCACCACCGGCTTCGCGACCGCGGCCTTCTTCGCCGGGGCAGGGGCCTTGCCCCCGGTGGGACGGCCCCCGGGCTTCGTGGCGGACTTGCCAGTGGCGCTGCGGGACTTGGACGAATCAGAGGAGGCGGACGGTCGGGTCGGGCGACGCTGGGCCATAATCGATGGCTAGTGCACCCACCGCCTCGCCGCAAGGCACACGTGGGGCGCGTGCACGCTTCCTGTCCTGTGGAGAGGACAGGACCGGTCCGCTGGAGAGGTCAGGCGCCATGCGGAGGGCGCGTCCCTTGCGTCTGGACGTCCTGGGGTTTCCACGGAGACCGGTCTGGTACAGCCATTGCTCAGGCGAGTGATTCCAGGTGGGCGATGGCGTCAGCGAGGACGCTGCGGAAGTAGCTGTCGGCCTTGCCAGGCGGGTCCCGAAGACGATGGAGCAGCGGCAGGAGGGAGAGGTCCTCCAGCGCCTGGGCGGCTTCGACAGCCAGGACGATGACCTCGCTTCCCTCCAACTCGCGGCGCAGCGGCTCCAGGACACGCGGGTCCTTGCGCAGCGCCAGTCCGACCAGGGCCTCGCCGCGAAGCTCCAGGTATGTCTCCGTGAGCCGGTCGAACAACGCATCCCGAAGCTCGGGCGTGTCCACGTCTTCCGCCTGGCTGCCCAGACTGAAGGTCGCCCAGTTCCGGACGTCTTCGTCGCTGTCGCGGGAGAGCTCAATCAAGGTCTGGATGGCGACCGGATCCCGGTGGGGCATCATCCCCATGACCACGCCCATCCGGACATGCTCGTCCGGGTGGTTCTTCAGGGGCAGGAGGGCGGGAACCGCTCGGGCATCCCCGAGGTGCCCCAGGGCCGTGGCCATTGAGTCCAGGACGGATGCATCCTGCTCCGTGGCCAGCGCGGACAGGACCTCATCCGCGCACTTCGTGATGAGCGCGTCGCTGCGTTTCCGACCGCCCAGTTGCGCGAGGATGTCTGTGCCGCGTCCACGCTCGCGTGAAGACGCAGAGTGCAGCAACCTGACGGCGGCCTCGAACACCTCATCGCCGCCCCGGTCGCGCAACTCGCGGATGGCCTCCCAGGCCGTTTCGTCCTCCTCGTCACCCTGCAACGCGAGGGCAATCAACTCCGGAACAGAACGGTCTTTCATGACGCGCGCCCTCCCAGGCATTCGATGGCGAAGTCGATGGCGCCCTCGAAGGCGTCGTCCATCGGGCGGGCCGCCTCTCGGACCGCGAGGAGCAGCGGCAAGAGTGACGCGTCCTCCAGGTACCTCACGGCCTCGATGGCCTCGATGGCAACGGGCCGTCTCTCCAGCTCACGGCGGAGGGGGGCCCGCACGCGAGGGTCCTTCCTCCGGGCCAGCCCAATCAGGGAGTCGGTCCGGATGTCGGTGACTTCATCCGAGAGCCGGTCGAGGAACGCGTCCCGCAGCTCCGGGGAATCCACCGCGAGCTCGTCCTTGAGGGACAACGCGGATATCGCCTCCTCGCGCACGGACGCGTGACCGTCCCGGGAGAGCTCGATCAAGGTCTGGAGGGCCACGGGGGACTGGAGCTGCGATAGACCCGAGGCGACTCCCAGCCGGACCCGGGAATCCGGGTGGTCCTTCAATGCCTGCAGCACGGGCACCGCCCGGGCGTCGGCGAGGTAGCCCAGGGTGTGGCCCATCGCCCAGAGGACGCGGGCGTCCTGCTCGGTGGGGATCGCGGCCAGGAGGACGTCCGCGGACCGCGCCCCGCGTTCAAGGCGTGCCTCCTCGTCGTAGCCGGTCGCCTGGACGAGGAGATCCGCACCCAAGGATCGCTCCCGCGCGGAGGGAGACCGCAGCAACTGCACGGCGGCCTCGAACACCTCCTCCTGGTCCCGCTTTCGCAGCGCCTCGTACGCGGCCCAGGTCCAATCCCCCTTCACCTCGAGGAGCGCGATGGCCACCAGCTCCAGCGCGGAGAGGGCGTCGTAATGAGCGGGAATGGCCATGGGGAAAGGATAGCCCCAGGAACACCCCCCTCGCGCTCCCCATCCCCTACGCGGAACGCCGCTGTCGTGCGCTCGCGTCCAGCGGAAGGGTGATGGTGAAGCAGGTCCCCTCCTCGGCGCCGCTCGTCACCGTGGCCTTGCCTCCGTGCGCTTCGGCCAGGCCTCGCACCAGGGGCAGCCCCAGTCCCCAGCCCTTCTCCGCGCTCTCCGTGGCGGACCGCGTGCGGTGGAACGGCTCGAAGATGGTCTGCAGGTCCTCCTCGGCGATGGGCGTGCCCTGGTTGCGCACCTGGAGCCTCACCTGGGTTTCATCCCGCTCGAGCCGGACTTCAATCGGGGTGCCCGGCGCGCCGTACTTCGCCGCGTTGGAGGCCAGGTTCTCCACGATGCGGCGCAGCCCGAGCGGATCCGCCCGCATCGTGAACTCACCTTCCGCCTTCAGCTCGTAGCGCCCCGGGTAGAGCGCAGAGAGCTCATCCAGCGTCTGGGCCGCGACCGCGTGGAGGTCGCACTCCCGCACCTCCAGCGCCACGAGCTTGCCGGCCTGGATGCGGCTGGCGTCCAGGAGGTTCTGGATCATCCGCTCCGCGCGGTCCAGGCTCGCCGTCACGCGGCCCACGGAGGTCTGGACGCCCGGCAGGCCCGCATGACGCCTGCCCATCAGCTGCACGCTCAGCTTGGACGCCGTCAGGGGCGTGCGCAGGTCGTGCGTGAGCGCCGCGACGAACGTGTCCCGCATCCGCTGCTCGGCCTTCAGCTTGCGGAGCTGATCGCGGAGGTTGATCTCCGTCATGATGGAGGCCGTCAGCTCCTTCATCACCAGGTGGTCCTGTGCGGTCCACTCGCGCACCGAGGGCTGGATGCAGCAGAAGGTCCCCAGCACGTGCCCTTCCGGGTTGATCAACGGCAGCACGATGAGGGCGACGATGCCCCAGGGCCCGGTGGACGGATGGAACTTCAGGAACGAATCCGCGGGCGCGTTCGAGGAGATGATGGGCTCTCCCTCGAGCGTGTAGCGGCACAGCGACGCGTCGATGGGCAGCGTCCGTGTTTCCCGGAAGGGCGAGGGCAGGCCGAAGTCCGCCTTGAAGAACTGCCGGTTCGAGTCCACCAGCGACATGATGGTCAGCGGGACGTTGAGCAGCTGCGCCGCCAGGCGGGCGAGGCGGTCAAAGGCCTCCTCCTGAGGCGTGTCCATCAGCCCGGTGTCCCGGATGGCCTGCAGACGGTTCGGATCCGCGAGGCGACGGTTGCACCGCTGGGTCCGCGCGAGAGAGGCCTCGTCCAACTCACCTAGAAACTTCATGGAGGCGAATCCTAGGTCCTGGGCCTGGAGGCCGGTCACCCTGATCCAGGGGGCCAGCTCCTCCGTTCGCTGACCAACCATCCAGGAGCGCTCAGGAAAATCTTTCAGGGCTCTTGACCCGCTTTCCCGGGGTCCGCCCTCCCTGTCTCCCGGACCCTTTTCCGGGAGGCTTTTCCCCCAATGCATCCCCCTCGTTCGTCGTCCCGCGCGGCCCTCGCCGTGCTCCTGCTGCTTCTGCCCACCCTGGCCCTGGCCGCGGACCGGGGCGCCTGGGCTCCAGGCGTCGCGTATGCCGTGGGTGACATCGCGTCCTATGGAGGGAAGGGCTACGACTGCCGTCAGTCCCACACGTCCCTGGTGGGCTGGGAACCGCCCAACGTGCTCGCCCTGTGGCTGGAGCGCACCGGCAATCCTCCCGCGGACACGCAGGCCCCCACCGCGCCCTCCGGCGTCGGTTCACCCGCCAAGACGTATGACAGCGTGTCGCTGACCTGGAGCGCCTCCACCGACAACGTGGGCGTCACCGGCTACGAGGTCTTCGTCAACAGCGGAGCCTCCGCCTCGGCCACCTCCACCACGACGAGCGCCACCGTCACCGGGCTCGCCGCCAACACGACCTACACGTTCACCGTGAAGGCGCGCGACGCGGCGGGCAACCGTTCCGCGGCGAGCGCCGCGTTCAGCACCACCACGCCCACGCGCCCCGCGCCCGACACGCAGGCCCCCACCGCGCCCGGCTCCCTGCGCTCCACCGGCGTGACGGCCTCCAGCGTGTCCCTGGCGTTCAACGCGTCCAGCGACAACGTGGGCGTCACCGGCTACGAAATCTTCGTCAACGGCGGCACCAGCGCGGCGGCCACCAGCACCACGCTGAACGCAACCGTGACGGGGCTCGCCGCCAACACCACGTACACGTTCACCGCGAAGGCGCGCGACGCGGCCGGCAACCGCTCCGCCGCGAGCAACAGCGTCGCCGTGACGACGGGCAACACGACGCCCGCGGGCAGCAAGGTGCTGGTCGGCTACTGGCACAACTTCGACAACGGCTCCACCAACATCCGGCTGCGCGACGTGTCCTCCAAGTTCAACGTCATCCAGGTGGCCTTCGCGGAGCCGGTGACGGGCGCGCCGTCGGGCACCATGGGCTTCACCCCGTACAACGCCACCGTGGCCGAGTTCAAAGCGGACATCGCCACGCTCAAGGCGCAGGGCCGCAAGGTGCTCATCTCCCTGGGCGGTGCGAACGGCACCATCCACCTGGACAACGCGGCGGCGCGGCAGGCCTTCGTCTCCAGCATGCAGGGGCTCGTCAATACGTATGGCTTTGACGGCCTGGACCTGGACCTGGAGGGCGCGTCGCTGTCCCTCAATGGCGGGGACACCGACTTCCGCAACCCCACCACGCCGCGCATCCAGAATCTCATCGCGGGCACGCGCCAGTTGCTCAACGACAACGGCGCGGGCTTCGTGCTCACCATGGCGCCGGAGACCGCCTACGTGCAGGGCGGCTACGCGGCCTACGGCGGCCCGTGGGGAGCCTACCTCCCCGTCATTTACGCGCTGCGCGACCGGCTGACGTACCTGCACGTGCAGCACTACAACACCGGCACCGTGATGGGCCTGGACGGCCGCGCCTACGCGCAGAGCACGCCGGACTTCCACGTGGCCATGGCGGAGATGCTGCTCCAGGGCTTCCCCGTGGGCGGCAACGCGAGCGCCGTCTTCCCCGCGCTCCGGCCGGAGCAGGTCGTCATCGGCCTGCCGTCCTCGCCGCAGGCCGCGGGCGGTGGCTACACCACGCCCGCCAACGTGCAGAAGGCGCTGGACTACCTGATGAAGGGCCAGTCCTTCGGCGGCACCTACGTGCTGCGCCAGTCCGGCGGCTACCCGGGCTTCAAGGGGCTGATGACCTGGTCCATCAACTGGGACAAGTTCACGAACTTCGAGTTCTCCAACAGCCACCGCGCCTACCTGGACACCTACCGGTAGGCCGGGTGGGGCCCCGCGTCCACCGGCACGCCGCCGGTGGACGCGGAAGGGCGCGGCTAGAGACAGAAGTTCATGAACACGCCGACACTCTTGTGGGTTCCCTGGGACGTGATGAGGTCCGGCCGTCCGTCCGCATCGAGGTCCGCGCTCGTCACCGCCACGACACTGCCTCTCGTGGTGTAGCGCACGACCGGCCCAAGGGTATCCGTCCCCGTCCCTGGAAAGACGCTGAACATGTAGTCCGAGCCCAGGTTGGCGGGGTTATAGACGACGACGAGGTCTGGCTTCCCGTCCCTGTCGAAGTCCGCGGCCACGAGCCCATACGGGGTGCTTGCGGTGGGGCGCGTGGTCAGGGTGGACAGCCCCCACGTCGGCGCTATCGACAGCACCGTGACGGTGTTGCCCGTGCTGTCGGCGACCGCGGCATCCATCCGCCCGTCGCCGTTGAAGTCCGCGAGCGCGATGGACCGGGGACGGGAGCCGATAGAGACAGACTGCTTCCGGGTGAAGATGCCGGTTCCGTTGTTCCGTACGGTTTCGACGTACCCGGTGTAGCCCACCACCACCAGGTCCCGCCTTCCATCGCCATCCACGTCCGTGCTGGCGAGCGCGATGGGGACTTCGGTGACCCGCGAGTCCTGGCGGGCGGCGAAGCCTCCGGTGCCATCGCCCGTCAGCAGGCTCACCGTATGGTCACTGCTGTTCGCGGTGACCAGGTCCACCTTGCCATCCCCGGTGAAGTCCTCCGCGAGGAGCGCGTTGGGCGCCAACCCCGTCGCGAATTCCCTCCTCGGTCCGAAGCCTCCCGCGCCATCTCCCATCCACACGCTGACGTTGCCATTCAAGGTGGGGGCGGGCGTGCCGCTGGGGTTCGCCGTGACGAGATCCGGCCAGCCATTCCCGTCCAGGTCCACGATGACGACCGCGCTCGCGTTCGAAGGCGTCACGAGGGTGCGCAGGGCACCGAACCGCCCGTTGCCCTCCCCCAGGCTCACGTTGACACGTTGATTGGAGGCGGCGACCGCGAGGTCCAGCTTGCCGTCACCATTGAGGTCCCCGGTGGCCGCCCAGGTGGGAATGGCCGGGGTGGCCACCTCCATCCTCGTCCGGACTCCACCCCGGCCGTCACCCTTCAAGAAGTGGATGGGGTTGCCCGCCATCAGCAGGTCCTGGCTGCCATCACTGTCCAGGTCGCCCACCACCACGCGCCCCGAGCTCGACACGACGAAGTCCTGCCGGCCGTTGAAGCCGCCCGCGCCATCTCCTCGAAGCAGTGCGAGGTTCAAGGTGTCGTGGTTCACCACTGCGTCCAGGTGGTCATCCCCGTCCATGTCCACGAAGGTCAGGGACGTGGGCGTGTTGGCCACCGGGATGTCCGCGAAGGCCCCGAACTGCCCGGTGCCGTCACCCAGGGCCACCGCGAAGGAGGACGCTCCGGTGTTCGCGTACGCGAGGTCGAGCTTGCCATCGCCGTTGAGGTCCACGCTCTTCGCGGCACTGGGGTACAGCCCCGTGTGGAAGGTCTGGCCGGTCTGGAAGCCGCCGGTCGCATCCGCGAGCAACACCGTGGCATTGAAGTTGTTGTGCGTGAGGAAGAGGTCCGCCAGGCCGTCCCCGTTGAAGTCACCCGCCGCGACCGAGCGGATGTCGTCTGGGAAGGGGACGTCGTGCCGGGGCGCGAAGTCCCCCCGCCCGTCGCCGTGGAACAGGCGGAGCATCCTGCTGCCCCAGTCGGCCATGACGAGGTCCTGCTTTCCGTCTCCCTCCAGGTCCGTCACGACCAGCGAACCCGTCGTGGTGCCGCTGGCGAGGTCCCGCTTCGCCGTGAAGCGGCCTGTTCCATCCCCGAACACGACGGTGGCCTGGGCGCTGCCGGAAGCGGTGTACAGGAACACGAGGTCGGCGTGCCCGTCCTGGTTGAAGTCCGCCACCTGGGCTTCCCTGCCGTTGGGGACCGTCGTGAAGATGTGATGGCGCGCAAGCCCGCCGGCGCCATCCCCCAACAGCACCCCTACGCCAAAGGCGTCCGTGTACCCCACGTCGGGAAGGCCATCCTCGTTGAAGTCCGCGATGACCACCGACGACGCCTGGTCCGACAACCTGGGCCCGGCGCCCAGCCCCAGGCCGCAGGGCGTGTTCGCGTCACAGGCCTCCGACAGCGGACCGTCTCCCAGCGCGTTGGAGGCTTGCACCGTGAAGGCATGGTGCATCCCGCCCCCCAGACCGAGGACGGTGGCGGAGGTGACGCCGGCCGCCACGGTGGCGGTGCGTCCACTGGGGCCCGCGCGCACGACATAGCGGGTGAGGGGGATGCCTCCGTTGGATGCGGGGGGCGTCCAGTCGACGCGGACGCGGCCGTTGCCGAGCGCAGTGGCGAGAGGCGTCTGGGGAGCTCCGGGCACGTCGTGCGTCGTGACCGCCGCGGAAGGCTCGGAGTCCGCGCTCGTGCCCACGGCGTTCAACGCGGCGACCGTCACGGTGAACGTGGTTCCCCTCGGCAGGCCTGTCAGTGTGGTGACCGTGTCCGGTCCCACGGTGACGGCCGTGCCCGGGACGCCCGCCGCGTGCGGCGTCACCCGGTAGGCCGTCACGGGCGAGCCCCCGGTGGAGGCAGGCGCGGTCCAGGTGAGCGTGAGCTGGCCCATGCCCGCGACAGCCACGACGTCCGTTGGCGCGGCCGGAGGACGGGCCGGCGTCACCGTCCCTGTCGCCTCGGGGCCGGTGCCCACCGCGTTGAGCGCGACGACGTGCAGCGTGTACGCCGCGCCGTTGGCCAGGTCTGTGAAGCGCGTCTGGGTTTGGGCGGCGGGCAGCGTTCGCGTCACGTCGCCCGGCTGGAGCGTCACGGTGTAGCCGGTGAGGGCGTGGCCTCCGTCGGACGCCGGGGCGCTCCAGGACACGGCGGCCGCGCCGTCCTCCGCCTGGAAGGAGACGTCCAGCGGGACTCCGGGCACGTCCGGCGTGGTGATGGCATTGGAGGTCGCGGACGCGGGCCCTTCGCCCACGGCGTTCCAGGCCCGCACGGTGAAGGTGTAGGGCGTGCCGTTGGCCAGGCCGGTGACGTGGGCCTGCTCCCCCGTCATGTCGACGGTCGCGCCCTCCACGGCGGGCTGGACGTCCACGGCGTAGCGGGTGACGGGGCTGCCGTTCGCTTCAGGGGCGGTCCAGGTCAGGGTCGCGCCGCGAACCTCCGCCGTTGCCACCACGCCCGCGGGCGCGCTTGGCCTGCCCGCGGGCGTCACCGGCTCGGAGGGCTGGGACGGCGTGGAAGGGCCCACTGCGTTCACCGCTACCACTGTGAACGTGTACTCCGTTCCGTTGGTGAGGCCCGCCACCTGGACCTCGAGCACGTCCGGCGCGACCGTTTCCGAAGCCCCGCCCGGCGAGGCCGTGACGATGTAGCCCGTGAGCGGACTTCCGTGGTCCTGGGCCGCTGTCCAGAACACCCGGGCGGCGCTGTCCCCGCTCACCGCGACCACTGCCTCCGGCGGTGAAGGAACCTCCGCGAGCATTCCTCCATCCACGACGCCCGCATCCTCGGAAGTGCCGGCATCATCGGCCGAGCCCGCGTCCAGGACGCCCGCATCCTCGGAAGTGCCCGCATCGTCGGAGGCGCCTGCATCCACGACGCCGGCATCGTCGGAGGCGCCTGCATCCACGACGCCGGCATCGTCGGAGGCGCCTGCGTCCAGGACGCCGGCGTCGCGGACTGGCGGCTCGGGCGGCAGTGGCGAGACGCCTGGGTCGCCGCACCCCACGGCGGCCGCAAGCAAGACGAGGATGAATCCGACGGATCCACGCAGCGACATTCCCACTCCCCCTTCGGGACTGGGGAGCGTTCTACCAGTCCGTGCTCCGCGCCTTCAATGCGTGCCCGGAGACGAGGAGGCACTGCGCGAGTCTGGCATTGTCACCGCATGTCGTCGAAATCCACCGGGCAGGTCTGGGACGGCTACAGCGCCGTGGCCGGTCCGGGCGGGCAGTTGAAGATCGCCGGCACGGACCAGAGCTGGGGCCTCTGGGTGTCGTCGATGGCGTAGAAGTACACGCGGCTGCCCGAGCGGGTGAAGCCGTCCGGTGAGAACACCCCCGGTCCCGCCAATTGTCCCGTCGTCGCCACGGTGCCCCGGGTGAACCAGGGCTGGGTGATTCCGCCCTCGGGCGAGCCGCTGAAGAGGACCCGGCCCGTGCCGGTGGCGAACACCGGGGAGAGGTATTCGTCACTGCGGCTGAGCTGGCGGAAGAGGTCGCGCGTCCCCGCCGCCGTGCCGTTCGTCACCCACAGCGACACGTCCAGCGGGGAGGGACCGTCGCTGTTGATGGCCATGGAGAAGTAGATCTCGTTCGCCGACACGGCCGACATCTGTACGTAGGGCGTCGCGAACTCCAGGTTCGCGTAGGGATTGGGCAGCGTCGTGACGAGCGCCTTGCCCCCGCCGCTCAACGCCAGCCGGTCGATGCGCAGCCGCTGCGTGACCGCGTCCGGGGACCACAGGTAGACGTAGGACCCCAGCGCCCCGAGCAGCCGCGTGTACCGGCCGAACGAGTCCAGCCGTGCGGTCCCCGCCTCGGTGCCGTTCGTCCGCCACACCTCGTAGTTGGGGCCGTCCAGCAAGACGAACAGCCCCTGCGCTCCCGAGTAGCCCACGTCGAGGATGAGGGTGAGGCCCGCGTCCAGCCGCTTCACGGAGGTGGTTCCCCCCGCCGTTCCGTCGGTGCGCCACAGCGTGGTCCCCGTGCTCTGCGCGAGGAAGAAGAGCATCCTGCCGCCGACCTTCAACGTGTTGAAGCTCAGCCCCGCGCTCGCGCCGAAGTCCCTCACCCGCACCGTCCCCAGGGACGTCCCGTCCGAGCGCCACAGCTCCGTGCGCGAGGGCTCCGTGGCCGTCGGTTGCGTCTGCCGGAAGAACACGAGCCGGCCGCCCACGTCCGTGAGCTGGAGCAGCGCGGAGCCGGTCGGCCCGGGCGTGAGGTCCCTCACCAGGTGGGTGCCGGCGGCCGTCCCGTCGCTGACCCAGAGCTCCGTGCCGGTGGCCACGGTGCTGAGCTGGAAGAAGACCTGGTCGCCCACCGCGACCAGGTTCGTCAGCCGGGGGAAGCCCAGCGGCTCCGGTGGGAACTCGCGCACCGGGACGGTGCCCGCGTCCGTGCCGTTGCTGCGCCAGAGCACCGCGCTGCTGTCGCGCAGGTTGGTGGAGAGGTAGAGCGTGCCCCGCACGTTCGCGAGCGACGTCACCTCGCTGCCCGGGTCGGCGGTGGGGGGGATGACGACCTTCACCCGCGCCGCCACGCCGGGAGGACACGCCTGGGCCTCCACCCGCCGCACGTCCTCCACGACAGCGGAGGGAAGGGCGGCGTCCTCCTCCGGGACACCGCCGCAGCCCGCCAGCATCAGCCCCAGGCCCACCAGGGCGCCCCAATTCCTGACACGCATGCTCGCTCCTTCCGGCTCGAAACGGCCGGAACGGTGGGGTGCAAGGCATTGCCTTCCAACGGGCACCGCAAGGAGGTGGGAGTGTCTTCACGGCCTCCCGGAGGGCCCTTCGTGGGGCCGGAGCACGTCAGTCCAGGCGCGTCGCGACGCGGGCGACCATCGTGTCGCCGGTCGCGTCCCCGGCCTTGAGGGCGTACAGGGAGCGCATGCCTTCGGACGTGATGTAGCGCAGGTGCGGCGATGGGGAGGTCGCGGCCTCGCAGATGATGCGCGCGATGTCGTCCGGGGTCTGTCCCAGGCTCGCGTAGGTCTCCGCGGAGCCCCGCATGTACCGGCCCAGCAGCTCGCCATACACGGCCGGTCCGTTGCCCTGGGTGCCATTGCCCGTCGCGCGCACGGTGTTGACGAACTCCGTGTGGACCGGCCCCGGCTCCACCAGCGAGACGTGGATGCCCAGCCGGGCCGCCACGGGGGCCAGGCTCTCCATGAAGCCCTCCACCGCGAACTTCGCCGCGCAGTACGCGTCGTTGAAGGGCTGACCCACCAGGCCTCCAATGCTGCTCAGGGAGATGATTCGCCCGGACCGCTGCTCTCGCATGAGAGGGAACACCGCCTGGGTGACGCGCCACACGCCGAAGAAGTTGACCTCCATCGTGCGCCGCAGGGCCTCCTCGGAGGTCTGCTCCATCGTGGCCAGGTAGCCCGCGCCCGCGTTGTTCACGAGCAGGTCGATGCGGCCGTGTGCCTGGAGGACGTCGCGGACACACGCCTGGGTGGAGGCGTCGCTGGTCACGTCCAGCGTGCGGATGTGGAGCTTCACGGACTCCCGCTCCGCCCGTTCGCGGAGCGCGTCCGCTCGGGCGCTGTCGCGCAGGGTGGCGACGACCTCGAAGCCCTGGCGTGCCAGGTGGACGGCCGTGCTCAAGCCAATGCCAGTGGAGGTGCCAGTGACGAGTGCGACCGGGGCCATGCAAGGAATCTCCTGGAGTGGCGCACCGGGAGCGGCGCGCAGGGCGTAATGACTATCACCCTGGGCCCCTCTCGCGCGCGGATTCCAGGACTCAGGTCTTTTTCAGCTTCTCTCCCACCGCGCCGAGCAGCTGGTCGAAGGACTCCGTGAACAGGCGGATGCCGTCGGTGGACAGCTCGTCCGTCACCGTCTTCATGGAGATGCCGGCTGCTTCCAGCTGGCGCATGGTGGCCTCCGCCCCGGGCAGGTCCTCCTCCAGGCTGGGGCGCACCTTGCCGTGGTCCCGGAACGCGTCGATGGTGGCGGGCGGCATGGTGTTCACCGTGTCGCGGCCGATGAGCTCCTCCACGTAGAGCACGTCGCGCAGCTTCGGGCTCTTGGTGCTGGTGCTCGCCCAGAGCACGCGCTGCACCTTGGCGCCCTTCGCCGCGAGCGCTTTCCAGCGAGAGCTCCCAAAGACCTCCTTGAAGGTGCGGTAGGCGAGCTTCGCGTTGGCGATGGCCACCTTGCCGCTCAATCCCTCCATCGCCTTCTGCTGCTCCGGCGTGGCGCCCGCCTTGAGCTTCTTCTCAATCTCCTTGTCCACGATGGCGTCGATGCGGCTGATGAAGAACGACGCCACGCTCGCCACGCGGCTCACGTCCCCACCGGACGCGGCGAACTTCTCCAGGCCGGAGACGTAGGCCTCGGCGATCTGCTTGTAGCGCTCCTGGCTGAAGAGCAGCGTCACGTTGACGTTGAGGCCCTCGGCGGTGAGCTGCTCGAAGGCCGGCAGGCCCGGAATGGTGCCCGGGACCTTGATCATCACGTTGGGCCGCGACAGCGTCTTCCACAGCCGCCGCGCCTCCTCCAGCGTGCCCTGCGTGTCCAGCGCCAGGCCCGGTGACACCTCCAGCGACGCGTAGCCGTCCTGGCCCTTCGTCGCGTCGTACACGGGCTTGAGGATGTCCGCGGCGCCCTGCACGTCGCGCACGGCGAGCTGCTCATAGAGGTCGTTGCCGGAGAGGCCCTTGCCCTTCGCCGCGTCGAAGAGGTCCTGGTAGTCGTCGCTGCCCGACACGGCCTTCTGGAAGATGGTCGGGTTGGAGGTGAGCCCCTTGAGCCCGTCCTCGTCGATGAACTTCTTCAGCGTGCCCTTGGTGATGTAGCTGCGCTGGAGGTTGTCCACCCAGACGGATTGGCCGAACTCGGCGAGCTGTCGCAGCGGATTCATGGATTCTCCCGGCGGGGGCGCGTGGCTCCCAGATGGCGTTGCTTCAAATTGCGCATGCCCTGCCGCCCACGTCCGGCCGGGCGGGCAGGCACTCGCGGATTCTGCCTGCGAACAGGGCCAGCGGGGGGCAACGCTTCTCGGAACCCGAGGCAGTCAACACAGTAGCGGGGGCACACCCCTGTCCCCCCAACCCGGGAGCGAAACGATGGCGGACACCTTGGCGGACCTCGCGGCGCAGCTGCGCATCGACAGCATCCGCTGCACCACGGCGGCGGGCTCGGGCCACCCCAGCTCGTCCATGTCCGCGGCGGACATCATGGCCGTGCTGTTCCAGAAGTACCTGCGCTTCGATTTCCAACAGCCGAAGGCCCCCAACAACGACCGCTTCGTGCTCTCCAAGGGCCACGCCTGCCCGGTCCTCTACTCCGCCTTCAAGGCAGCGGGCGCCATCGACGACCGGGAATTGCTTTCGCTGCGCAAGTTCGGCAGCCGGCTGGAGGGGCACCCGAACCCGCACGTGCTGCCGCTCGTGGACGTGGCCACCGGGTCGCTGGGGCAGGGGCTGGCCGTGGGCGTGGGAATGGCGCTCGGCGCGAGGATGGACGGACTGCCCTTCCGCACCTACGTGCTCATGGGCGACAGCGAGACGGCGGAGGGCTCCGTGTGGGAGGCGTTCGACAAGGCCGGCCACTATGGGCTCGACAACCTGTGCGCCATCATCGACGTGAACCGGCTGGGGCAGAGCCGTGAGACGGAGCTGGGCTGGAACCTGGAGGCCTACGCGGCCCGCGCCCGAGCCTTCGGGTGGAACGCCGTCACGCTGGACGGCCATGACCTGGGCGCCATCGACCGGGCCTTCGCCGAAGCCCAGGCGAAGAAGGGTCAGCCCACCTGCCTCATCTGCAAGACGGAGAAGGGGCACGGCTCCTCGCTCATCGCCAACCAGGACGGCTGGCACGGTAAGCCGCTGCCGGAGGACAAGGCGAAGGACGCCATCCGTGAGCTGGGCGGGGAGCGCAACGTCCGCGTCCAGGTGAAGAAGCCGGAGGCGCTGAAGGCCACCGTCCAGGACAAGGCCTCGCCGTTGCAGCTGCCCACGTACGAGGTCGGCCAGAAGGAGGCCACGCGCAAGGCGTATGGAGACGCGCTCCTGGCGCTGGGCAACGCCCGGCCGGACGTGGTGGCGCTGGACGCGGAGGTGTCCAACTCCACGTACTCGAACGAGTTCCAGAAGGCGCACCCGAAGCGCTACTTCGAGATGTTCATCGCGGAGCAGAACATGGTGTCCAGCGCGGTGGGCATGGCGGTGCTGGGCAAGAAGGCCTTCGTCAGCACCTTCGCGGCCTTCCTGTCGCGCGCCTATGACCAGGTGCGCATGGCGGCCATCTCCAACGCCACGGTGCACCTGTGCGGCAGCCACGCAGGCGTGTCCATTGGAGAGGACGGCCCGTCGCAGATGGCGCTGGAAGACCTGGCGATGATGCGCGCGGTGGGAGGCAGCACGGTGCTCTACCCGAGCGACGCGAACCAGACCGCGAAGCTGCTGGCGCAGGTGCTGGAGCGCCAGGGCATCACCTACCTGCGCAGCACGCGTGAGAAGACGCCGGTGCTCTACCCCGCGACGGAGGACTTCCCCATTGGCGGCAGCAAGGTGGTGCGCCAGTCCGATGAGGACGTGGCGACTGTGGTGGCCGCCGGCATCACGCTGCACGAAGCGCTCAAGGCCTACGAAGCGCTGAAGAAGGACGGCATCGCGGTGCGCGTCATCGACCTGTACTCCGTGAAGCCGGTGGACGCGAAGACGCTGCGCAAGGCCGCGCGCGAGACGCTGGGGCGGCTCATCGTGGTGGAGGACCACTGGGCGGAAGGGGGCCTGGCGGACGCGGTGCTGGAGGCCTTCACCGGTGAGCGCGAGCGGCTGCCCATCGTGGTGCGGCTCGCGGTGACGAAGATGCCCGGCTCCGGCAAGCCCGCGGAGCTGCTGAACGCCGCGGGCATCGACGCGGAGCACATCGTGGAGGCCGTCACCTCGCTGAGGGAGGAGACGACGGCCCGGGGCAAGCCGTCCGAGAACGCCTGGGGCCACACGAACGCGTAGCCCCGGGTGTCTGTCTTCTCAGGGCTTCGGATCCAGCCGCTCGGCCGCGCGCGCCGCACCCATGGAGCGCGCGTAGTCCAGCGCGGTGCGCTTGTCAGCGTCCCGGACCCGGTGGTCCGCGCCGCGCTGGATCAGCAGCTCCATCATCTCCAGCTTGTCGAACATGGCCGCGAACATCAGCGGCGTGCGGCCATCCGGGCCCGCGCCGTCCACGTCCGCGCCCGCCTCCAGGAGCACCGTGGCGATGGCCTCGTTGCCCTTGAAGGCCGCGCCAGCCAGGGGTGTCTGGCCCGCGTCGTTGGGCTGCTCCGGATCCGCGCCGCGCTCCAGCAGCAGGCGCGTCGCGTCCACGTGGCCGTAATAGCTGGCCAGCATCAGCAGGGAGTCGCCCCGCTCGTTGCGAACGCTGACGGGAAGCCCGGCGTCGAGCAGCTCGCGCAGCTTCCCGGCGTCCCCCGCGCGGACCAGCGTGAAGGCGTCCCTCACGGCGGCGTCGGCATCCGAGGGCGGAGTAGCGTTCTTCGGGTCGTTCGTGGGGCTCATGGTCGGTGTTCCTTCCTCGTAGGACATCCCTGACGTGTCGACTTCCCGGGGCGCGGCGGTCAGGGAGTGTAGAGCTCGGCTGCGTTGGAGTCGAAGCTCCCCGACACGACAAGGCCCCTGCCGTCGAACAGCAGCGTCGCCGTGTTGAGCGCAAAGCGCGGGACAATCGTGGGCGCGGTGGGAGTCCAGGTGCCCGTGGCCGGGTCGTACAGCGCCGCGGAATCCGAATACACGGCGAGCACCTGCCCGTTGAGCAGCGTTGTCACCGGGCCCTGGAACGATGTGGGCGGTGAGCCCGTGAGGCTCCAGGTGCCCGTGGCCGGGTCGTACAGCTCCGCAGTGTCGCCCCCCAAATCGAGCACCCGCCCATCGAGCAGCAACACCGGCCAGCCTCCGATGGGGATGACTGGAGAGCCCGTGGGACTCCAGGTGCCCGTGGCCGGGTCGTACAGTTCCGCCGTTCGCAGGGTGAAGAACTCATCCATTCCACCCGCGACGAGCACCTTGCCGTTGAGGAGCAGTGTCGCCGTGTGGCCGTAGCGGCATTCGAGCATGGAGCCGGTCGCGCTCCAGGTATTCGAGGCCGGGTCATACAGCTCCGCCGTGTTGTTGCACTGGCCTCTTTGCGCTTCGCTGCCGCCCGCGACGAGCACCCTGCCGTCCTGCAGCCGCGTCGCCGTGCTGAACAGGCGAAGACTGCCTCCAACCATGGGCCCCGTCAGGGCCCACGTCCCCGGAACGGAACAGCCTGGCAGTCCCGTCACCGTGAAGCTCCGGGTGGCCGTGAGGCCGAAGGCATTCGTCACGGTGACGGTGATGGACGGGGGCGTGCCACCACTGGCGCAAGGGGGCGCCGTCCAGGTGACGCGGCTGTGCGTGGAGTCGCCGGTCGGCGTGCCCAACGCGCCGGTGCTCGCGTCCCAGGAGAAGGTGAGCGCGGAGCCCTGCGGGTCGCTGGCGGCCACTTCATAGGTGAGCACGTCGCCCGGGTTGGCGGTGTTCGAGGAGCGGTAGGAGCGGAGGATGACGGGCGCGAGGTGGGTGGTGGGGGGCGTGTCGGTGACGTACAGGGCGACGGTGCCTGTGTTGTGCCCTCCGCGCCCGTCGGACACGGCGACGGTCAGGCGGCAGTTGTTGCAGGCCCCGGCCGGCGCGAGCGAAGGCGTGAATTGAGTGAAGTCGGAGGACGTGTCGCTGAAGGTGCCCGCGCACGACGCGCTCCAGGCGTAGGAGAGGTTGTCACCGTCCAGGTCCATGGCCAGCGCGGAGAGCGTCGTCGGCTGGCCCACGGCCAGCCGCGTCGCGGTCGCGGTGATGGAGGTCACCTGGGGAGCGCTGTTGAAGGAGATGGACAGCTCGGCCTCACCCTCGCCTTCCGGCAGGACGTTGACGACCAGGAGGGCGCTGGAGGCCAGGCCGCGTGAGTCCGTCACCGTCAACGTGAGCGTTTGAATGCCGGTGGTGGCGGGAGCCGTCCACGAGGTGAAGGGCTCGGAGGTGGAGGAGAACGTGCCCGCAGTGGCGCTCCATGCGTAGCTGAGCGTGTCGTCCGGGTTCGGGTCATGCGCGGAGGAGAACAGGGAGACGGTGCCGCCAGCCGCCACGGTGCTCGGGTTCGCCGCCACGAAGTCGATGATGGGCGCTTCGTTCTCGAAGGGCGGCGGGGGATTGAGCTGTTGGAGGGTGATGGCGACGAGGGTCGTCTGGTCCGCGAGGATGGAGATGCCGGAGGCGAAGCCCTCGAAGCGCAACGCGCCCCCGGCATCGAAGGCCTGCGCGAGGAAGGTGCGGTCGGCGCCCGCCGGAATGTTGCCAATGATTCCGCCCCACACCCCGTTCGTTGGCGCGAGCTCCACCGACACGGAGGGGATGGCCGCTCCCCCAGAGGTGACGACGACGCGGGTGATGCCGGATGCGAGGGATTGGGGCACGGCGACCGTGAAGCGCGCCGTCCCCGTATCCCCCGATAAAGCGCCGCAGCCCACGAATAGCGCGGCCACGAGCACCAGCATCAGGTGCCTGTCTGCTTTATTCATGGACGTCCCCTCTTGGTCGCGATAGCGATTGGGCGGACTATCCAGGATGGAAGGCATTGCCGCCTATGACCCGGGCAGGTGGCCCACCTTCGCTTGCCGGACGACGGAGGCTCCCTGTCGTCAGTAGGGGGCGGCAGGGGCCTTCACGTCCGCGGAGGTATGCCCTTCCAATTCCAAAGGGCAATCCCATCCCCGGAATCCGACAGCCATCGCGCGCTCCAGACCCATGGCAGAGGAACGGTGGTGACGCCACCCTGGCCGCCGCTCCCAATCCGAGGTGCCGGAAATGCACGGGTCACGGTCATGGTGGAGATTGTTCCTGCTGCTGACGCTGGGAGGGCCACTGGCGTGCGAAGTCGCTCCTGCCCCGGGAGTGTTGTCATTGAAGTCTCCCGCGAGCGGAGACACGGATGAAGCGAAGTCGCCGGAGACGACCGAATCCCTCCTGGCCTCGGCCATCTTCGAGGCCACGCTGCGCGAGGAGACCCCGTCGGCGTCCGGCCGGCTGAAGCCCGTGGAGCGGCTCGGCAAGCTGCTCTTCTTCGACCGCCGGCTCTCCGAGCCCATGGGCCAGGCCTGTGCCGTCTGTCATGGCCCCGAGGTGGGCTGGACAGGCCCTAGCCTGCTCATCAACCTCACCGGCTCTGTCTATGAAGGCGCCGTGCGGGGGCGCTTCGGCAATCGCAAGCCGCCCTCGTCCGCCTATGCCACGCAGGCTCCCATCCTCCACCTGGTGACGCCAGGACAGCCCGACTTCGTGGGCGGCAACTTCTGGGACGGACGCGCCACCGGCGAGGAGCTGGGCAACCCCGCCGCGGATCAGGCGCAGGGCCCCTTCCTCAACCCAGTGGAGCAGAACAACCCCAGCGAGGCCGCGGTGGTGGCCAAGGTCTGCGGCGGCCCTTACGGCGACCTCTTCCGGGCCGTCTGGGGCGCCCGCATCTGCGGCGACGTGCCGCGCGCCTATGACAACATCGCGAGGTCCATCGCCGCGTACGAGGGCTCTCGCGAGGTGAACGCCTTCTCCTCGAAGTACGATGCCTACCTCGCGGGCCGCGCGCGGCTCTCTTCGCAGGAGCAGTGGGGCCTGAAGCTCTTCGAGGGCAAGGCCCAATGCGACAACTGCCACACGAGCCAGCGCGGCCCGGGCGGCGAGCCGCCGCTCTTCACCGACTACACCTTCGAGAACCTGGGCGTGCCGCGCAACCTGCTCAATCCCTGGTACTGGCAGCTCCAGTTCAACCCGGATGGACCCTTCTGGATCGACCCGGGCCTTGGGGGTTTCCTCCAGACGCGCCAGGATTACGCGCCCTTTGCGCGCGCCAACCTGGGCAAGGTCAAGGTTCCCACCCTGCGCAACGTGGACAAGCGCCCCTTCCCTGGCTTCACCAAGGCCTATGCCCACAACGGCTACTTCAAGAGCCTGGAGTCCATCGTCCACTTCTACAACACGCGTGACGTGCTGCCGGTCTGCACGGGGAGCGCGTCTGGGATTCCTGGCGTGGACTGCTGGCCTATGCCGGAGGTGGGGCTGAACATCAACACGCGGGAGCTGGGCAACCTGGGCCTGTCACCCCAGGAGGAGCAGGCCATCGTCGCCTTCCTGCGCACGCTCTCGGATGGCTACTTCCAGTGACAGGGAGGCTCATCGCGCGCGGCGCGTCTGCTGGACGGAGTTGGCGATGCGCGAGCCGCAGTCTTCATCCGCTGCGCGGAAGTGGGCGAGGGCCCGGGGGATGATGTCCTCGCGGCTCACCTGAGCCCGGCTGCTCCACCTCCGCGAAGACGTTCTCCGGGTTGCGATTGAGGGGGATCCTGCCCACCTCCAGGGGGCGCGCTGGTGGGTGCTGCGCACCCTCGCGGGGACGCCGCGCTCCGTGTGGCCGGGAAGGGGAGGGCGAAGGTCAGCGCAGGGCCTTCTGCGAAGTGACGATGCCGTCCGCGTCCGCGTAGAGGTGGTGACCGGGGACGAAGGTGACGCCGGCGAAGCGCACCTCCACGTCGCGCTGGCCCTCGTTGCGCTTGCCGCTCTTGAGTGGGTGGGTCCCCAGCGCCTTCACGCCGATGTCGGTGCGACCCACCTCCTCCGCGTCGCGGATGCAGCCATTGACCACCACGCCCGCCCATCCGTTCTTCTGACCCAGGGCCGCGAGCACGTCACCCACGAGCGCGCAGCGGCGGCTGCCTCCGCCATCCACCACCAGCACGCGGCCCAGGCCGGGTTCCTCCAATGCCTTGCGCACGAGGGAGTTGTCCTCCGGCGCGCGCACGGTGCTGATGGGTCCGAAGAAACTCCGGCGCCCGCCGTAGTCCAGGAATCCCGGCTCCGCGACCTGGAATTGCGGAGTTCCCGAGTGGGCGTCACAGAGGTCGGCGGTCTTGATGTCAGGGGGGGCGCTCATGATCCGTAAGATGCACGCGCCGGCCGGGTGTGGCTGTGATTGCGCGTGCGGGTCCGCTCGTCTTGACCGTGCAATGTTCGAAATCCTATCGTCGGCGTCTTCCTGAGGGGGAAGTCCATGCAAAGGCTGAAGTGGTTCGTGAGCGCGATTGCGTTGCTGGCGCTTGCGTGTGGTGAGGTGTCTGAATCGTCCACGCCCGTGATTCGCGAGGGCGAGGGACTGCTGGAGTTGCCGCTGGTGTCGACGTCGGCGGGGCGCAGCTACAAGCTGGTGGGCGCGACGTTCGCCATCACGGGGCCGCAGAACGCGACCATCACGGATACGTCCGCGGAGTCCGTGAGCCTGGCGCTCATGGCGGGGACGTATTCCATCCAGATGAACGGTGAATGGCACGTGGAGCGCACGGACGCGCCGGGCATCACGGTGCCCGTCACGCTGGTGTCTCCGAACCCGATGGCGTTCACCCTGGGCGAGGGGGAGACGCGCCCGGTGCGCTTCCTCTTCAAGGTGCCGGGAGACGCCACTGCCGACGTGGGCATCAGCGTGGACTCTGGCGGTTGGATCTCCGGAACCATTGACTTCGGGCCTCGCTACCAGCCCTTTCCCGGCGATCCTCCGGACATCTTCACGGAGCTGAGCGAGAAGAGCATCCCCTTCGTCATCAGCTTCGAGTCCGCGACGGTCACGCGGTCGAACGAGTACAGCACCAAGGACGTACAGATCCAGACGTCGCCCGTGACCTTCCAACTGGGAGGCGCGGTCCCGGCGGTGGTGATGCAGCAGTTCGTCCCCGCTCTCCAGGGTCGTTCGATGAACCTCTTCATGGGGGCGTACTCCTCGGGCCCGTCCGCCACCTTCCTGGGGACGATCCTCCTGGAGAACGTCGAGCAGCACGCCCGGTTCGAGCTGAATCCCCAGCCGATCTCCATCGGAGTGGACTCGGAAGGATATCCGCTGTTGCAGTCCTTTCCATTTACCGCGAACGCGGTTTTCTCGGGCGGTTCGTCACCAAGCATCTACGGCGACGTCAGCAACGGGACGTTCTCGCCGCAGTAGCACCCACCGCCGCGCGCCGTTCCTCGCTGGAACGGCGCGCGGCCCCTGAGGCCGTGTTGGAGGCGCGGCTTCAGGGCGCGAAGGGGGGACTCTCGTAGCCCACGGTGCCGGTGTTGCCGTCGTAGGTGTTGGCGCTCGGGGTGAAGGTGGAGTTCTTGAAGACGAAGACGCCCCACCCCGTGCCCTGGGACACGAGCGAGTCGGAGAGCTGCAACCGGCCCCGGCCCGCGCTGCCGCCCAGGACGATGTTGCCCTGGATGTCGCCCGCGTTCGTGAAGGCGTCGCAGCAGAAGGGGTCCGAGCCGCCGTGGCTCACCCTCGCGTGGGCGATGACGTTGTTCGCGTCCAGGGAGCGGATGGCGATGCCCTTCCAGTAACCCGGCGTCTCCGTCCGGCCCGTGAACACGATGGGGTCCGCCGCCGTGCCTCGCGCCACCAGGGAGCCCGTCTCCGTGATGCGGAGCCCGGACTTCGCCTCGAACTGGAGCCGCACCCCTGGCTCCACGGTGAGCGCGCCCGCGTACTCCACGAGGGTGTCCGGGATGCCGGTGGAGACGCCATAGGGCACGTCCAGCTTGTGCAACGTCTGGGCGATCGCCAGGTCACCCTCCGGCGCCGCCAGCAGGTGGACGGTGTTGTCGCCGTTGGCCGCCGGGTTGGTGGCGCTGTTGCCGGAGTAGACGGTCGTTCCATCCAGCGCGCTCGCGATGGACAGGCTCACGGTCGCGGGCGCGCCCAGGTTCCCCCGGAAGAGGTTCTTCGAGAAGCCCGGCAGCCGCGCCCGGTTGAAGGCGAAGAGGCCCAGCGTCCCGCTCTTCTCCACCGTGGTGTTCGCGATGCGCACCTGGCTGACGGAGTCCTGGAGCAGCGAGCCCACCACCACGGCGGCCCGGACCTCCAGGCTGCCAGCGGGGCCATGGAAGTAGTCACAGCAGAAGGCGTCCTCGCTGCCCGCGTAGGAGATGACCACGTGCTCCAGCACGTTCGCGGAGGTGTTGGATTTGAACGCGAGCCCCTTCCAGAAGCCCGGCGTGGCCGTCGTCCCCGTGAAGGTGATGGGCGCGGCCTCCGTGCCCACCGCGTTGAGGGACCCCGTGGGCATGATGAGCAGGCCCGCGTCCGGCCCGAAGCGCACCACCGTGCCCGGCGCCAGGGTGAGGGCCCCACTCACCTCCACCACGCCCGTCACCGCGTAGGTGCACTGCTGCGTGCCCGGCTCCCAGGTCGTCGCGGTGGTGAGGTTGCTGGAGATGTTCCGGACGCAGGGGCCGCCGGGCCCGGGGCCGTCGCCGGGGTCATCCTCCGAACCGCCACAGGCGGCCAGGACGGAGGCCGCCACGAAAGGAAGGAGCCGCGGGAAGCGAAGCAGGTGTTGCAGCATGGGGGTCCCCCTGAACAAGCCAGCGGCGAAGGCCGCCTGCAGGGGGAGTACGCCGGGCCGCACGCATATTCTGGGCTCGGAGGAAAACGCCTCCGGAGGGCACTTCCGGCTCGCTAGACTCCGGTGGATGACCGACCGAAACGCGGGCGACCCGACGCTGGACGTGCTGTTCCAGAACAACCGCGAGTGGGCCGCCTCCATGGTGGAGAAGGACGCCGACTTCTTCCGGAAGATGGCCAGCCGCCAGTCGCCCGAGTACCTGTGGATTGGCTGCTCCGACAGCCGCCTGCCACCGAATCAAATCGTCAACCTGATGCCCGGGGACCTGTTCGTCCACCGCAACATCGCGAACGTCGTCGTGCACACCGACCTCAACGCGCTGTCGGTGTTGCAGTTCGCCATCGACCTCTTGCGCGTGCGGCACATCATCGTCTGTGGCCACTACGGCTGCTCCGGCGTGCGCGCGGCGATGGAGCGCAAGCGGGTGGGGCTGGCGGACAACTGGCTGCGCCACGTGCAGGACGTGCACCAGAAGCACGAGCGGCTCCTGCCTGAATCACTCCCGCCCCATGAGCGGCACGACCGGTTGGGCGAGCTGAACGTCCTGGAGCAGGTGCAGAACGTGTGTCAGACGACCATCGTGCAGGATGCGTGGGAGCGCGGACAGCCGCTCACCGTGCACGGGTGGGTCTACAGCGTGGACGACGGCCTCGTCCATGACCTGGGCCTCACGCTCAGCGGCCCGGACGAGCTGGCCGCGAAGCTGCCCTCAAGCCTCGCGCGCTACGCGGCGGCACGGTAGGCGCACCGCCGCGAGCCCGTCCGCTCAAGGCCGGATGGCGACCTTGAGCACTCCGTCCTTGCGCTGGCTGAACAGCTCATACGCTTCTCGGATGTCCTTGAGCTGGAAGCGGTGGGTGAACAGCGGCGTGAGGTCCACCCGCTTCGCGCGCACCACCTCCATCAGGCGCCGCATGCGCTCCTTTCCGCCCGGGCAGAGCGTGGTGACGATGCGGTGGTCCCCCAGCCCCGCCGCGAAGGCGTCGTAGGGCATTTGCAGCTTCCCGGAGTACACGCCCAGGCTGGACAGCGTGCCGCCGGGGTTGAGCGTGCGCAGCGCGCTCTCGAAGGTCTGCTGCGTGCCCAGCGCCTCGATGGCCACGTCCACGCCGCCGCCGGTGAGCCGCTTCACCTCCGCCACCACGTCCTGGTTCCGGAAGTCGAGCACCACGTCCGCGCCCAATTTCCGCGCCATGGACAGACGCGTCTCGTCCCCGTCCACGCCAATGACAAGCGACGCGCCCATGAGCCGCGCCCCCACGGTGGCGCACAGGCCGATGGGCCCCTGCGCGAACACCACCACCGCGTCCCCAATCTTCACGCCGCCGGACTCCGCGCCGCTGAAGCCCGTGGAAGCGATGTCCGCCAGGAGCAGCACCTGTTCGTCCTTCAGTTCGTCAGGAATGGGGGCCAGGTTCGCCTGCGCGAAGGGCACGCGCACGTACTCCGCCTGCACGCCGTTCATCGTGTTGCCCAGGCGCCAGCCTCCCGCCGCCTCCAGGCCCTGGCCGTGGCCGCACTGGGACGCGTGCCCGGAGAGACAACCCCGGCACTGGCCGCACGGCGTGATGGCGCCCACCAGCACGCGCTGCCCCACCTGGTAGCCCGTCACGCCCGGGCCCAGTTCGTCGATGACGCCCACCATCTCATGGCCCACGGTGAGGCCGGGCTTCACCGGGTACTCGCCGCGCAGGATGTGCACGTCGGTGCCGCAGATGGTGGTGAGCGTCACCCGGACGATGGCCTCGCCCGCGCCCGCCTTCGGTCGCTCCACCTCCTCCACGCCCACCTTCTGGGTGCCTTGGAACACGGTTGCCTTCATGGCTCACCTCGTCTGTCTTCAGGCGCGCGGCATGCGCACCGTCACGGCGGGCCGGTCGCTGCGGGCCATCACCTGCTGCGCCACCGAGCCCAGCACCGCGCGGCTCACGCCCGTGCGGCCGTGCGTGCCCAGGCACAGCAGGTCCACGCAGTAGCGCTCCGCGGCCTGGGTGATGACCCCCGCCACGTCATCGCCCTTCAGCACGGATAGCTCCACCTTGTGTCGCCCCTCCTGCTCCGTCTCGGGCACCCGCAGTTCCAACTGACGGCGGGCGGCCTGGACGGCCTCGGGTGACGCGTCCGCTGGCTCCACGTGCAAGAGGTGCACGGTGCCTCCGGGCGGCGTGAGCGCGAAGGCGTAGGCGACGGCGCGGTCCCCCGGCTCCGTGAAGTCCGTGGTGGCCAGCACCGCGCGCACCCGGGGCGGCTCCTTCACCGCGCCCTGCTCGGCGGTGAGCACCGGCACGCTCACCACGGACATGGAGGCCAGCCGCCGCGCGTGCTGCGACACGCTCCACAACCTCGCGAGCGCCTTGCGGTGGTGCGTGCCCACCACCAGCACGTCCACGTGCTCCTCCTCGGCCAGCGCGACCAGGTGGTCCGCGACGCGGCCCAGCCCCGGCTCCAGCCGCGCCCGCACCGTCACGCCAGGCATGCGCAGTGGCTCCAGCAGCGAATCCGCCTCCCGCTCCAACGCCTCCCGCAGGTCCAGCGACACGTCCTTGTAGCTGCGCGGGTGCACCAGCCCCAGCCGCTTCGCCTCCTCGGAGACCCAGAAGATGCGGCCGCCCACCACCTCCAGCGGCCCGAAGTGGGAGAGCGCCTTCACCCAATCCCGCGCGACCTCGTAGGGGCGCGAGCGGTCCAGGCCCACCATCACCCGCAGGGGCCGCTCGCCGCGCGCCCACGCCTCCAGCGCCTCGCTTTCGCGGACCACCAGGAAGGGCACGGTCAGCGCCTGCGCCATCCGGTCGACCGTGCCGCCCAGGCCCAGGAAGGGCGTCTCCTCGCGAGGCGCCGCGGACACCACCAGCTTCAGGTCGCGCTCGGTCACCAGCGCGCTCAGGGTCTTCTCCGCCTCACCGGTGAGCACGACGGGCTCGACGCTGACTCCGGACACGGTCTCCAGCCTCCGCGCTTCTTCCTGGAGCGCGCTCTGCACGGCCTCGCGAGCGCGCTCACCGAAGGTCCGCGCCACGTTGCCCGGCAGGGCATGCACCACGAGCAGCGAGGCGTCCATCCGCCGGGCGAGCAGGGCCGCTGTCTCACACGCGCGCCGGGAGGCATCCGAGAAATTGGTGGTGCACGCGATGTTCATGTCGGCCTCCCCCTGGCTTGAACGTAGTCACCGCGCCGAGCCACCCGCCGTGGAGGAAGGGAGGAGGCGCGGCGCGTGCCGGGCCGCTCGCGGTTTCTCCTCGCTCATGGAGGCAGGACGCATTGCCGGGCCCCGCGCCGAACCCCAGGTTCTCTCAGGGGTGCCATGCGAATCCCTGTTCCGGTCAGCCGCCTGTCCTGGCCTCTGGACGTTGCGCGCGCCCGTCCAGGGGGACCGCCGCGGCTCGCGCGCGTGCTCGCGATGTCCGTGCCCGTGGCGAGCATGTTCGCGGTCCTGGTGGGCGCGCTCATGCTGTGCGGCTGGCTCCTGGCCGTTCCGAATCCCGTTGCGAACAAAGACGGCTTGCCGTCACCTGTCGATGCCTGGGGACTCATCGCGGCGGGGGGAGCGCTCTTGCTCCTGCATGCCGGGACGGCGCGCGGGTGGCGGCGCGCGGTGGGGTGGAGCCTGTCGGCGGTGACCTTCCTCCTGGGGAGCGAGGTGCTCGTCCGGCATGCCGAGGGAAGCGGGGTGGGCCTGCTGCTCACGGGGCTGTCGCTCGGGATGCTGCATGTCCGCACGCGCCAGGGGTGGCACCCCGCGCGGTGGCTGGCCCTGCTCACCGCGACACTCGCGACGTGGAGCCTCATCGGCGGGTTGTACCAGGAGCACCGGTTCGGGCTGGCGCCGCTGCACACGGCGGAAGGGGCCGGCACGCTGCTGGGCCTTCCCATGGCGCTGGCCCTGCTGCCGCTGTCGGTCGGAATCCTCTCCGTCCATCCGGAGCGGGGGCTGATGCACGCGCTGCTGCGCGACGACCTGGGAGGCCACTCGGCGCGGAGGCTTTTGCTGGCGGCCCTGCTCGTCGTGCCCGCGACAGGGGCCGTCCGGCTCCTGGGCGAGCGGCTGGGGCTCTATGGGACGGCCGCGGGCACGTCGCTCTTCGTGCTCGTGACCATGGCCGCCTTCCTCGCCGTGTCCTTCTGGAACGCGAACACCCTCTCCCGGCTGGACGCGAGCCGGCGCAGGGCGGAGGACGTGCTGCGTCTGAGCGAGGAGCGCTTCCGGACCTCGTTCGATGGGGCCCCCACGGGCATGGCGCTGGTGGACCTGCAGGGCCGCTTCCTCCACGTCAACGCGGCGCTCTGCGAACTGGTCGGCTACTCGCGCGAGGAGCTGATCAGCCGGTCGTTCCAGGACCTCACCGTGCCGGAGGACCTGTCGGTGGACCAGGAGAACGCCGCGCGGATGCGCCGTGGCGAAATCGACTCCTTCCAGCGGGAGAAGCATTACATCCGCAAGGACGGCCGGTGCATCGCCGTCATCGTGTGGGGCACGGTGGTGCGCGACCCGCGGGGAAGACCCATCCACTTCATCTCGCAGATGCAGGACATCACGGAGCGGAAGGAGCTGGAGCAGGCGTCGCGCTTCCTGGCGGACGTGGGCCCGCGGCTCGCGGCGTCGTTGGCGTCCCAGACGACGCTGGCCACGGTGGCGACGCTCGCCGTGCCGGCGCTGGCGGACGGGTGCGTGGCGGCCAGCCTGGACAGGAACGGACGCCTCCAGCAGGTGGAGAGCGCGGCCCAGGAGCCAGGGACCGCGGCGCGGCTGAAGGCGCTGACCACGGCGTACGGACCGAACCCCTTCCCCCCGGCGGGCATCGTCGCCTTCGTGTTGCGCACGGGCGAGTCGGTGCTGCTGCCCGAGGTCCCACCGGAGGTGCTCGAGGCGTCCGCGCTGGACGCCGGGCACCTGGAACAGCTTCGCCTGCTGGGGCTCCGGTCGGTCATCGTCGTGCCGCTGCGCAGCCGGGAGCGCAACCTGGGGGCCCTCATCCTCGCGACGTATGGCTCCGGACGCCGCTACGGGCCTCGGGAGCTGGCCCAGGCCGAGGAGCTGGCCCGCCGCGCGGCGCTCGCCCTGGACAACGCCCGCCTGTTCGAAAGGTCCGAGCAGGCCAGCCGCATGCGCGACGAGGTCCTGCGCATCGTGGCCCACGACCTGCGCGCCCCGCTCAACGTCATCCAGCTCAGCGCCGGCATGCTGGAGAGGGCACTGCCTTCCGGGGATGGCACCCGGCGGCACCTGGACACCCTCCAGAAGTCCGTCCATCGGGCGAACCGGCTCATCCAGGACCTGCTGGACGTGGCGCGGATGGAGGGGGGCGTCCTGTCGGTGGAGCGCGAGCCCATGGCGGTGGCGCCGCTCATCCAGGAGGCCGTGGAGCAGCACCGCGCGCTCGCGGAGGCGAAGTCGCTCCGGCTGGTGGCCCACGTTCCGGAGGACCTGCCCTGCGTCCTGGCGGACCGGGAGCGCGTGCCTCAAATCCTGGCCAACCTCCTGGGCAACGCGTTCAAGTTCACGCCCGAGGGGGGCTGCATCACCCTGCGCGTCCAGCCAGAGGCGGGGCAGGTCCGCTTCCTGGTGAGCGACACGGGCCCCGGCATTCCCGCGGAGGACCTGCCGCACATCTTCGAGCGCTTCTGGCAGGCAGGGCCGAAGCGCAAGGAGGGCGCGGGGCTGGGGCTCACCATCGTGAAGGGCCTGGTGATGGCCCATGGCGGGCAGGTGGGCGTGGAGACCTCGCATGGCAGGGGGAGCACGTTCTCCTTCACGCTCCCGGCGGTGTGGCCCGCCGGAGCGCAGACCTGCGCGCACGTCTGACGCCGCGCTACCGGCGCAGGGCGGACTCCAGCAACAGCCGCCGCTCCGCCGCCGCGACGACCGCCCGGGTGGCGCCGACGGCCCCTGGATCCACGGAGAGGGACGTGATGCCCGCGCGCACCAGGTGCTCCGCGAACGACGGACGGTTCGAAGGCGCCTGGCCGCAGAGGGACGACGTGATGCCGGCGGCGCGGCTGGCCTGGATGATGCGGACGATGGCGTCCAGCACCGCCGCGTCCTCCTCGTCGAACAGCTCCGCGCACAGCTCCGAGTCCCGGTCCACGCCCAGCATCAGCTGGGTCAGGTCATTGGAGCCAATGGACACACCGGTGATGCCCATCCGCGCGTACTCGGGGATGCGGTAGACGACGGAGGGCACCTCCGCCATCACCCAGCGCTCCAGCCCGCGCTGGCGTCCCAGCGGGCTTTTCTCCACGGCCTCCAGGCACGCCTCCAGCTCCCACGCCGTGCGCACGAAGGGAATCATCAGGTGGAGGTTGGGCGTCTCCTCCCGCACGCGGGCGAGGACCTCCAGCTCCAGCTGGAACACCTCGGGCTCGCGCAGGTAGCGGTAGCAGCCCCGGAAGCCAATCATCGGGTTGGATTCGGTGGCCTCGAAGTCGCTCCCACCCTCCAGTCCCCGGAACTCGTTCGTGCGGAAGTCCGTGGTGCGGTACACGACCGGGCGGCCCCGGAAGGCACGGGTGATGCTCAAGAGCGCGTCGGACATCCGCTCCACGAACTCGCGGCCCCGGCCCTCGGCGATGAGCTTGCGCGGGTGCACGCCGCCCAGGGCCTCGGTGAGCATGAACTCCGCCCGCAGCAGTCCCACGCCGTCTACTGGAAGCGCCGCCGCCTCCTGGGCCTGACCTGGCAGGGCCAGGTTCACGTAGAGCCGGGTGCCCAGCGCCTCCGGCCCCAGGGTCGTCTGCTGTTGGGGGCCCTGAGCCCTGGAGGGCGTGTCCGATGGTGCCTCAGCGGCGCGGCCTTCGCGCACGGTGCCGGTGGCGCCATCGACGGTGACCTCCTCGCCATCGCGCAGGACCTTGGTGGCGGTGCGCGTGCCCACCACGCAGGGCTTGCGCAGCTCCCGGCTGACGATGGCCGCGTGGCACGTCATGCCGCCGCTGTCGGTGATGACCGCCGCCGCGCGCCGCAGCGTGGGCACCCAGTCCGGAGAGGTCATGGGCGCCACGAGGATTTCACCGCCCTCCAGTCGCGAGCCCTCCCGCGCCTCGCGCAGCACGCGGACGCGGCCGGACGCGATGCCAGGGGACGCGCCCAATCCGGCCACCAGCGTGCGTCCCGAGGTCTCGGCGGACGGGGCGGGCTGCTCCGGTGCGCCCACCGTGGTCGTCACGGGGCGTGACTGGACCAGGTAGAAGCGGCCCTCCTGCTCCGCCCACTCGATGTCCTGGGGCTCGCCGTAGTGCCGCTCCACGCGCAGCCCCAGGCGCGTCAGCTCCAGCACCTCCACGTCCGTGAGCACCCGCGCGCGGGCCTGCTCCTGCGTGAGGTCCTCGCGCTTCTCCCGGCCCACGCCGTCGCGCACCAGCCGGAAGGCCTTCTCGCCCACGCGCGCTTCCAGCAGCCGGGGGCCCATGCGGTCCACGACGTAGGTGTCGGGCTCCACCTGGCCGCCCACGACGACCTCCCCCAGGCCGAAGGCGCCCTCGATGACGACGTGCTGCGGATTGCCGCTGGCGGGGTCCATGGTGAACATGACGCCCGCGCGCGCCGAGTCCACCATGGCCTGCACCACCACGGCGATCTCCGGCTCCTCCGTGAGCCCTTGTGCCTTGCGGTAGGCCACCACGCGCTCGCCATAGGCGGAAGCCCAGCACGCCCGCACCCGGTCGATGAGCGCGTCGTCGCCCGCCACGTTGGTGAACGACTCGTGCATGCCCGCGAACGACGTGGTGGCGGTGTCCTCCGCGGTGGCGGACGAGCGCACCGCCACCGCGTTGCACTCCCTCAGCTGGTGGTACGCGGCGAGGATGTAGATGCGCAGCCAGTCCGGCAGCGGCGCCTGGAGCACCACGCCGCGCAGGGCCTCCGTGTGCTCGGCGAGTGACCTGGGGTCGTCCGGGTCGACGCGCTTCCACAGCTCATGCAGCCGGGGGCGCGCGGACTCCATGGCGTGATGGAAGGCGGAGGCGGTGATGACGAAGCCGGGAGGCACGGGCAGCCCGGCGCGGGTCAGCTCGCCCAGATTGGCGCCCTTGCCTCCAGCCTGGTCCACGTCCTCCCGGGACAGGGCGTCGAACCAGAGGATGGAGGGAGGCGGGGCCGGTTGCGCTTCCGGCGTCTGGGCGGGCGGCTCCTGGGGGAGGGACGGGTCCATGGTCGGGGCTCCTGGCGCGGTGGGGAGGGGGCCTCGTCCCGAGGGTCGCGAGCGGGGCCACGCATCCGCGCTCCTTCGAAGCTGGGCCCTGCGCAATCGGACCGCAGGCCGCCGCTGGCGGGAGAAGGGCCCCGTGCGTGCCCGCACGCCGCCATCCCCCAAGCCTTGCGCCCGCGAGTCCCGGCCCCAAACGTTCCGCGTGCAAGGACCCCGAGAGGGAAGGGCCATGGACAGCGTCGTCGCAACCGATTCCCTGGAGCAGGTTCCGGAGGCCGCTCGCGCGGACATCGCGGACTCCCTGCTCAAGCCCTTCGAGGTCCACGTCCAGGCCAGCTCGCTGGACTGCTTCCGGCCGGGGCTCACGGCGGCGGAGTGGGCGTCGCTCCAGTCCCACGCGGAGCAGGGCCGGGAGCGCATGAGGGGCCGCACGTTCTGGAACGTGAACTCCACGGCCCGGGGCGGCGGAGTGGCGGAGATGCTGCCCGGGCTGCTCGCTTATGCGCGAGGGGCGGGCGTGGACACTCGGTGGATGGTGATGCGGGGCACGCCCGGCTTCTTCCACATCACCAAGCGGCTGCACCACGCGCTGCACGGCTCCCGGGGAGATGGTTCTCCGCTGGGGCCCAGGGAGCGCGCCTGCTACGAGGACGTGCTTCGCGACAACGCGGAGGAGCTGCTCGTGCTCATCCGTCCGGGCGACGTGGTCCTGCTGCACGACCCGCAGACCGCGGGACTGGCGCCGGCGCTCGCAGCCATGGGTGCCCAGGTGGTGTGGCGCTGCCACATCGGGTGTGACGTGCCCAACGAGGAGGTGGAGCGGGCGTGGGCATTCCTCGCGCCGGGGCTGGCCGCCGCGCGGCTCGCGGTCTTCTCCCGGGCAGCCTACGTGCCGCCGATGCTGGCGGACCGGGCGGTCGTCATCCAGCCCTCCATCGACATCTTCGCGGTGAAGAACCAGCCCCTCGAACCCGCCGTCGCGAGCGCCATCCTGGGCCACGTCGGGCTGGTGGGCCGCTCGCCGGACCTCCCCGCGCCCGTCTTCACCCGGACGGACGGGGTGCCGGCCCGGGTGGCGCGTGGGGCGGACATCGTGCGGTTGGGGGTCGCGCCCGCGCCGGACGTGCCGCTGGTGGTGCAGGTGTCGCGGTGGGATCCGCTGAAGGACCCGGTGGGCGTGCTGCGGGGCTTCGCGCTGCTCTTGAAGCAGTCGCCCTGTCTGCGCGCGGAGCTGGTCCTCGCGGGCCCCTCGGTGACGTCCGTCGCGGATGATCCAGAAGGGGCGGCCACGTTCGAGTCCGTCGTCGCGGCGTGGCGCGAGCAGCCGCGCTTCCTGCGCCAGCGCGTCCACCTGGCCTGCCTGCCCATGGTGGACCCGGAGGAGAACGCCGCCATCGTCAACGCGCTCCAGCGGCACGCGGGCGTGGTGGTGCAGAAGAGCCTGAAGGAGGGCTTCGGGCTCACCGTCACGGAGGCCATGTGGAAGTCCCGGCCCGTGGTGGCGAGCGCGGTGGGCGGCATCCAGGACCAGGTGCACCACGAGGTGGAGGGGCTGCTCGTGCGCGACCCCGACAGCCTGCCGGAGTTCGCCTCAGCGGTGCGGAGACTCCTGGAGGAACCGCGACTGTCGGCCCGCCTGGGCACCCAGGCCCACGAGCAGGTGCGCGCCCGCTTCACCGCCGTCCGCCACCTCTCCGACTTCGCGTCCCTGCTGCGGAGGTTGGACATCCGCCCGGAGGCCTGCGGCGGATGAGGCCCGCCAAAGGCCGCGGTCAGGTGGCGCTCACGCTCCGGCCCACCTCCCGCCGCCGCGAGCGCAGCCACTTCTCCAGGCCCACGACGGGCAGTACGCAGGCGCCCACCAGCACCGACCGCGCGATGTCCCCCAGCGACAGCGGCGCGGAGCCGAAGAGGCGCTGGAAGAAGGGCACGTACATGAACGCGGCCTGGAGCAGCACCAGCGCGGCGATGCCCACGAACACGGTGGGGTTGCTCGCGAAGCCCACCTCGCGCGTGGAGCCCGTCAACGTGCGGCACAGCCACAGGTAGAAGATTTGAAAACTGACCACGGTGTTGACGGCCATGGTGCGCGCCTCGGCCAGGGCCCAGGCGTTGGGGACGCCGTGGTTGCCTCCCTGGCGCGCGAACTCCCAGAGGAACAGGCCGATGGCGCCCGCCGCCATCAGCAGCGCGACGAGCCCGGTGCGCATCACCACGAAGTGGCTCAGGACGGGTGTGTCCGGCGAGCGGGGCGGACGGCGCATGACGTGGCGCTCCTTCGCCTCGAAGGCCAGGGGCAGCGCCAGGGTGACGGTGGCCACCAGGTTGATCCACAGCAACTGCGTGGGGCGCATGGCCAGCAGCGGTTCGCGCACGCCGCCGGACTCCTGCAAGGGGAAGAACGTCACGCCCAGCATGAGGATGAGGGCGAGCCCCAGGTTGGTGGGCAGCACGAAGGCGAGCGACTTGACCAGGTTGTCGTAGACGCGGCGGCCCTCCTCGACGGCGGCGACGATGGTGGCGAAGTTGTCGTCCGTCAGCACCAGGTCCGCGGCCTCGCGGGACACGGCCGTGCCGGTGATGCCCATGGCCACGCCGATGTCCGCCTGCTTGAGCGCGGGCGCGTCGTTGACGCCGTCGCCCGTCATCGCCACCACGTGCCGCTGCGTCTGGAGCGCGCGCACCAGCCGCAGCTTGTGTTCGGGGGCCAGGCGCGCGAACACGTTCGTGTCCTTCACCGCCACGGCCAGCTCCGCGTCGCTCATGCCGGACAGTCGCGCGCCGGTGAGGCCCGGATGTCCTGGAGCGTGAAGCCCCAGTTGAAGGCCGATGGCCTCCGCCGTGCCCGGATGGTCACCTGTCATCATCTTCACGCGGATGCCTGCGGCGTGGCAGGCCTTCACGGAGGCCACGGCCTCCTCGCGGGGCGGGTCGATCATCCCCTGCAGGCCCAGCAGCGCGAAGCCGTCCTCCACGTCCTGGGGCCGCAGCGCGTCCGCGCGGGACATGCGCTTACGCGCGAAGGCGAGCACGCGCAGCCCCTGCCTCGCCATGCGCTCCACCTCCGCCAGCACGACGTCCCGGTCCGTCTCCGGTCCGCAGCGGCGCAGCACGACTTCCGGGGCGCCTTTCATGAAGAGCTCGGAGTGCTCCGGGTCGCCCGCGTGGAGCGCGGCCATGAACTGGTGCTCGGATTCGAAGGGGATGGCGTCCAGGCGGGGATACCGCTCGCGCAGCTCCGTCACGCCCAGGCCCGCCTTCTTCGCGGCGAAGAGCAGCGCGCCCTCCGTGGGGTCGCCCGTCATGCCCCAGCGTCCCTCCCGGGGCTGGAGGTCGGCCTCGTTGCAGAGCACGCCCGCGACGAGCAGCGTGCGCACGTCGTCGGGCGGCACGTCCAGGGGGCGCCCCGCGCGAAGCAGATCTCCCAGGGGGGAGTGGCCCACGCCGGTGAGCGCGTAGTGCCCGCGCCAGGTCCACAGCGCCTGCACGGTCATCTCGTTGCGGGTGAGGGTGCCGGTCTTGTCCGTGCAGATGACGGTCGTGCTGCCGAGGGTCTCCACGGCGGGCAGCTTGCGGATGACGGCGCGGCGGGACGCCATGCGCTGCACGCCAATGGCCAGGGCGATGGTGACGATGGCGGGCAGCCCTTCCGGGATGGCGGCCACGGCGAGGGTGATGGCCACCAGCACCGCGTCGCTGAAGGCATACCCCCGGAACATCCCCACCCCGAGCAGCACGGCGGACAGCACGATGATGCCCGCGCTGATGACGCGGCCCAGCCGGGCCAGCTCCCGAGTGAGCGGCGTGCTGAGGTCCGCGGCCTGCTCCATCAAATGGGAGATGCGGCCCAGCTCCGTGGTACTGCCCGTGGCAACGACGACGGCGGTGGACGTGCCGGACGTCACCAGCGTGCCACCGAAGGCAAGGCTCGCCCGGTCCCCCAGCTCCGCGTCCTCGGACACGGCCGCGACGTGCTTGCTCGACGGGACGGACTCACCGGTGAGCGCGGCCTCCTCCACCTGGAAGTTGCGGGAGCGCAAGAGGCGCAGGTCCGCGGGCACGCGGTCCCCCGAAGCGAGCTGCACGACGTCACCGGGAACGAGCTCCGCCGCGGGCCGTGCCAGCAGGTGTCCGTCGCGCAGCACCTGCGCGGTCTCCGGCACCATGTGGTTGAGCGCCTCGATGGCCCGGCCCGCGCGGTACTCCTGCACGAAGCCGATGAGGGTGTTGAGGACCACGACAGCGGCCACGACGAGCCCGTCGGTCACCTTGCCCAGCAGGATGGCCAGGCCCGCGGAAGCGATGAGGACCCAGATGAGCGGGCTGTCGATCTGCCGCCACAAGAGCTTCCACGCGCTGTCCGGCCGCGAGCGCTCCAGCACATTGGGACCATGGCGCGCGAGCCGTTCCCGGGCCGCTTCCTCCGTCAGCCCCTGGGGCGCGCTGGAGAGCCGTTCCAGCACGGCGTCCGGGAGAAGTGCATGCCAGGGGACGGGAGGCGCGTCGGGGGCGCGAAGCCCTGCCTGCTTCCTTGGCTGTGACGGCTCCTGCATGGCGTGCCTCCCCTGGGGAAGCTGGCCACGGGCAGGGCTGCCCGTCAGCGGGAGGCGAGCAACTGGGCGGTGCACCCGCTTCAGGTTGGAGGCAGGCCCGTCACGCGCTCGAACGACACCCCCAGGTTTCCGACCGCTTCAAGGGCGTTCTTGACGTCTTCCGAGACAATGAACGCAACCTTGAACTTCTTCAGCCGGAAGACCTGGGCGCCCTCGGTCTTCGAGGGGTCGATTCGCAGTCCGTAGATCCAGTTGTACTCCCCCGGGTAGGTAGGAGAGGGGTCGTCCTTGTCGTAGTGATGCACCTCCCGGCACCGTGCCTCGTCGATGCAATCAATCACCTTGGTGGCATTGACGACGAAGAACGGGTCGGCATCTCCCTCAATGGACACCGGGAAAAGCTGCACGTCACCGGGAGCCAGTGTTTTGAGGACGTTCGCAACGGCTTCGCTGACGGTGGGCGTTTCTTCAATCGAAGAGAATACAAAGTCTCGCTTGGTGCCAGGATGGGCGACCTGCGCCTTGAGGGGGCCAGGGTCGGGGAGGGTGCGACCATCTACAAACATCCAAGGCTCGTCAAAAGCCTCGCCTGAGTACCGTGTCGGCGTAGCAAGGAGCCAATGCGGCACATTTCCAAGCTCCACCGAGTAAAAATGGCGCTCCATCTCACCTCTCTCCCTTCACAATGAAACTCCGCATGTCGGAGCCCTGCGTCAGAAGCTCATTGGCTATCTTCGCAAGTTCCTCCATCAAACTGGCCCGGCAGGTCTCCGTCGTTCGGCAGCGCGCAACAGAACGATCAAGGCGCCGAAGCACCGCTCGGTGATACAGTTCAGGGTGAGGCCCCTCGTGCCCCTTGAGCCGCACTTTGTTCGAGGCATCTTCGAATGTCATTCCGGCCTTCTTGAAGACCTCCTCGCACCTTGGCGTCCAGGGACCGCCGGCAGCATCGGAGATGAGGTTCTTGTTCGTGCAGATGTGGTGAACCGGCCCCGTCTCGTCACCGGGAAACCGCCCCTCACCGTACATCGCCAGTGCAGCCGCGGCTCCCGGAGCCAGCGCCACGTTGAGCACACCGGCAGCAGGCAACGAGATGGAGCCCACCCCGCCGTTCATAGCAGCCGCGAGCCCGAATCCACCTTCGGCCTGCGCGCGAAGTGCGGCCTGGGAGAAGCCCGGGAGCCTGGGCCCCTGGGCCGCCATCGCGTTCTTCCCACCGAGGGCTGCTGTAACGAGCAGCACCAGGACACGCGTCCCGTTGGTCCCGAGCACCTTGCCGAAGCGATGTCCGATGTCCTGCAACTCGATGACGCTCGTTGCTGTCTCCGCTTCGTCCCACAGGTGCACGAAGCCCCGGCCAATCTCCCAGACGGGCACGATGCCCAGGTAGGCCACCATCGCCGCCGTCAGTGCCACCGCGAGCACCTTGGTGACGGGCTCGGGCAGCGTCATCGTGAGGAGCACGGTCAGGGCGGCCGAGGTCACCAGGGCCTTGAGCGCCACCGGATTCAGCACCTTGCCGACCTCGGCCCCGACGCTCTCCCATACCGTGTCGAGAGCGAACGAGAGCGCCATCACCGTCCGGTCCTTGCGCGAGAACGTCAGCCCCGTCCCGCCCACCAGGGTCAAGCAGTCGTCCCCATCGGGACAGATGCGCGCGTACAGCGATTCAGGTGAGCTGCCCGAGCCAGCGTCCGCGAGTCCCTTCGAGGACGCGAGCAGGGCCCTGGACCGCACCCCGCCTCGTTGGTCGGCCGCATCCGTTTCGCGGAAGGCAACATCCATTCGCATGTCCAGGATGAGCTGCGTGAGGGCCGCCTTGAACTCGTCCTCACCCACCTGGACCGGATCCACATCCAGGGATTCGTGAACCACCTGCCTGCCGTCTCCAATATCAACGTGGACAACACGGGTGGTCGCACACCCTCCCACAAAAAACAACAACGCGACAGCTCCCACCACGCGCACAAACACCCCCCGAAGCCGACCCTGGGGAAGCTGGCCACGCCCGCGCAGCGTCTGCCCCGTGTTTCCGGACGAGGCCAGCGCATGGCCAATCCCATGGGAGGCACCGGTCAGGATGAGGTCTGTCATGGCCCCCAGCCTGCCAGGGTGGGTTCAGGGATTGAAGGCCAGCGTGTCATTGGACGCACTGTCGGCATTTCGCCAGGACTGGATGTTTGCGATTGTCGTGTGGATTTGATTTCCCGAAGGCAGCCGGGAGATCCTCCATCGCTCGGATGCGCCTGCGCGCGTCCGCTGAGGGAGGGAAACCCATGTCAATGAAGCGCGTGGTGTTCGCGGGTGCCGCGGCTCTGTTCGTCTCCGCCTGTGGTGGTGCTCCCGCCGACGAGGCCTCCGTCGGCGGTGAGCTGGAAAGCCAGGAGCAGGGCATCATCTACGCCTGCGACGGCGCGCGGTCCTGGACCCGCTTTTGGTACACCGACTACACGAAGACCGTGGAGGTGGGCCGCGACACCTGCGAATGCGACGGCTCCTGGACGGCGTCCGGCGTCCACGGCCGCTACTACGACTACAACGACACCGTGGAGGCCTGCTTCTGATCAGCGGGCGGGTGTCCCGGGCGGCGGTTCGACGCGCTGGCAGGAGCTGAGCACCGGCTCCGAAGGAGCCTCTCCGGTGAGCCGCTGCTTCAGCCAGGCCAGGGTGCCAGGGATGTCATCCCCCAGCACGCCGAAGTGATCCGCCACCGGGCACCCGAAGTACTCCACCTGGGCCCCATTGCCGATGAGGCCCGTGCTCACGCGCGCGGTCTGAAGGGGGTCGACGCGCTCGTCCTGTCGACCCTGGACGAGCCGCACGGGCGTGGTGATGGTCAGCGCGCCGGGCTCCATCGCGCGGAGCTGGGCGCTCAGCTTCAGCACGGGCGCGGTCGGCTTGAGCACGTTCCCCTTCGGAATGAAGCCTCCCCAGGAGCCTGTCTCGCTCAGCTCCGTACGGCACTGCGTGTCGACGTTCGCGTACAACCGCTGGGCTTCGGTCTGGAGGATGTTCTCCGGCGTCAGCTCGGAGGGGTTGCCCGCCATGGCGCCCGTCAGGAACAGGGGCATGAACGCGGCGTTGGGGCTCGGGTTCTCCTGTCCCGTGCCCGCGTAGAACAGCAACTCCATGGCGGAAGCCGGCGCATAGGCCAGCACCCCCACCAGCTCCAGGCCGTCATCCTTCATCCGCTCGGGCGCCCTCGCCGCGGCGAACAGCGCGGCCTGTCCGCCCTGCGAGTGCCCCACGATGGCGAACTTCTTCGACAGCTTCTTTCCATGCAGCGCATGCGCGGCGCGCACGATGTCCAGCACGCCGTAGGCCTGGGAATTGCCCAGCAGGTATGGGTGCCGTCCCGGTGTCCCCAGCCCCTCGTAGTCCGACATGACGACGGCCCAGCCCTGCTTCAGGAACTGGTTGAGCAGCCGGTGCGGGGCCTGGTTGTACCAATGCGCGGACGCGCCCAGCTCGTCCCGCGACGGCGCGCACTTGTCCGCGATGCCCAGGGTCCCGTGCGCCCACGTCACGACGGGCCAGCCCTCCGTGGGGGCGTCTCCCTCCGGCACCGCGATGATGCCCGACACGGCGATGGGGGCCTCGCCCGGTCCCCCGCTGTTCGACAGGTAGAGCACGCGCTCGTTCAGCTTCGTACCCTCCAGCGCGGCCAGCCCCGTGAGCGGTTCGTGGCCGAGCACGAACCCAGGCGCCTCATTCGGAAGCGGAGAGGGGGGCCGGTAGAACTCGCGCACGTCCCAGTCGACGTCCTTCACCTGGGACGACGTCGAAGGCGCCCGGTGGGCACAAGCAGAGGGAAGAACGGCGAGTGCGGTCAGCGCCCACAGCGACCGGTGCAAGGCGGACATCAGGACTCCTGGTAAATGCGGAATCCAAAGATTCAATGAAATTCCACCTGTGCGCCAGGACACCTCCAGGTGCGACTTCCGCCTGCCTCCAGCGAGGCAATCTCCCTTTGAAATTCAGGGCGCCTTCCCGTAGTTTCCCCCGCGACTTCGAGGAGCGTTGCGAGGCCTTTCCGGCCCCAGGCTCGAAGCCGACTGACCCAACGGCGCTCACCTGAACGCGTTTCTTGCGAGGGTGAGGCGGCCTTTCTTTCCAGGGCCCAAGCCTCTCCCTTGCCGGCAGGCGCGCCACCTGGATCCGGAGCCACACATGACCGCGGTTACCCAGAAGCAGAATCAGGACTACGCCATCGCCGACCTCAAGCTCGCCAGCTGGGGCCGCAAGGAGATCCGCATCGCCGAGAGCGAGATGCCCGCGCTCATGGCGATCCGCGAGGAGTACGCGAAGCAGCAGCCGCTCAAGGGCGCTCGCGTCACGGGCTCGCTGCACATGACCATCCAGACGGCCGTGCTGGTGGAGACGCTCCAGGCGCTGGGCGCGCAGGTGCGCTGGGCCTCGTGCAACATCTTCTCCACGCAGGACCACGCCGCCGCCGCGCTGGTGGAGGCCGGCACCCCGGTGTTCGCCCACAAGGGCGAGTCCCTGAAGGAGTACTGGGACTTCACCCACCGCATCTTCGAGTTTGGCCCCTCCGGCAGCGACCACGAGGGTCCGAACATGATCCTCGACGACGGCGGTGACGCCACGCTGCTCATGCACCTGGGCAAGCGCGCGGAGAAGGACCTGTCCGTCATCGCGAACCCCGAGAGCGAGGAGGAGCGCGAGCTGTACGCCTCCATCAAGGCCAAGCTCGCCGAGGACTCGACCTGGTACTCGCGCAAGAGCGCCAAGATCATGGGCGTCACGGAAGAGACGACCACGGGCGTGCACCGCCTCCAGGAGATGTCCGCCAAGGGCACGCTCCTGTTCCGCGCCATCAACGTCAACGACAGCGTGACGAAGAGCAAGTTCGACAACCTCTACGGCTGCCGTGAGTCCCTGGTGGACGGCATCAAGCGCGCCACGGACGTGATGGTGGCCGGGAAGATCGCCGTCGTCGCGGGCTACGGCGACGTGGGCAAGGGCTCCGCGCAGGCCCTGCGCGCGCTGTCCGCCCAGGTGTGGGTGACGGAAATCGACCCCATCTGCGCGCTCCAGGCCGCGATGGAGGGCTACCGCGTCGTGACCATGGATTACGCCGCGGACAAGGCGGACATCTTCGTCACCGCCACGGGCAACAAGTCCGTCATCACCCATGCGCACATGGCCAAGATGAAGGACCAGGCCATCGTCTGCAACATCGGCCACTTCGACAATGAAATCGAGGTCGCCTCCCTGGAGCAGTACAAGTGGGAGGAGATCAAGCCCCAGGTCGACCACGTCATCTTCCCGGACAACAAGCGCATCATCCTGCTGGCCAAGGGCCGTCTGGTGAACCTGGGCTGCGGCACCGGTCACCCCAGCTACGTGATGTCCAGCTCCTTCGCGAACCAGACCATCGCGCAGATTGAGCTGTACTCGCACAGCGACAAGTACCAGGTGGGCAAGGTGTACGTGCTGCCCAAGCACCTGGACGAGAAGGTCGCCCGGCTCCAGCTCAAGAAGCTCAACGCCCAGCTCACCGAGCTCACCCCCGAGCAGGCGAACTACATCGGCGTGCAGAAGAGCGGTCCGTACAAGCAGGACACCTACCGCTACTAAGCGCGTCCTGACGTGACACACCCGGGGCACCGTGGGCTTTCAATCGCCCGCGGTGCCCTTCGTGTTTCAGAACAGCCGGTTGAGGCCGTTGAGCGCCGCCACGCGGTACGCCTCCGCCATGGTGGGGTAGTTGAAGGTGGTGTTGATGAAGTAGTCGATGCCATTGCCCGGCCAGTCCTGCGCCATGATGGCCTGGCCGATGTGGATGATTTCGGAGGCGTTGTCCCCGAAGCAGTGGATGCCGAGAATCTCTCGCGTCTCCCGGTGGAACAGCAGCTTCAGCATGCCCACGGTGCGGCCGGTAATCTGCGCGCGCGCCAGGCTCTTGAAGAAGGCGTGGCCGACTTCATAGGGGACGCCCGCCTGGGTGAGCTCGCGCTCCGTGCGGCCCAGGCTGCTGATTTCGGGGCTGGTGTAGATGCCGGTGGGGATGTCCTTCACCAGCTTGTGCTCCGCCCGCCCCTCCACGATGTGCGTGGCGGCGAAGCGGCCCTGGTCATAGGACGCGCTCGCCAGCGACGGGGCGCCCACCACGTCACCCACCGCGTAGATGTGGGGCACGGACGTCTGGTAGCCGTCGTTGACCTGGATGCACCCGCGCGCGTCCACCGCGATGCCCAGCGCCTCCAGCCCCAGGTCCTGGCTGTTGCCGGAGCGGCCGTTGGCCCAGAGGAAGACGTCCGCCTTCAGCCGCTTGCCGCTCTTCAGCTGGAGCACCACGCTGTCGTCGTGCGGCTCCACGGAGACCATCTCCTCCTGGTGGCGGATGAGCACGCCCTGTTCGCGCAGGTGGTAGGAGAGGGCGTCCGAGATTTCGTCGTCCAGGAAGGACAGCAGCCGGTCGCGCGTGTTCACCAGGTCCACCTTCACGCCGAGCATCCGGAACATGGAGGCGTACTCGCAGCCGATGACGCCCGCGCCGTAGATGATCATCGACAGCGGGGACTCACGCAGCTTGAGGATGGTGTCCGAGTCGAAGATGCGCGGGTGGCGGAAGTCCACGCCCTTGGGCCGGTAGGGCCTGGAGCCCGTGGCGATGACGAAGGCGTCCGCGGTGAGCAGCTCCACGGAGCCGCGCGGCTCCGTCACCTCCACCGTGTGCGCGTCCCGGAACTTCGCGCGGCCCACCACCAGCTCCACGCGGTTGCGCTCGTAGAAGGTGGTGCGCAGCTGCACCTGCTTGGACACGACGGTGGTCGCCACGCGCATCATGTCCTTGAGCGTGGTGTGCCGGGCCAGCTCCGCCCGCATCTCCGGGTGGTCCTGCTGCACGTCCATCAGCCGCTGGATGGCGTGGCGCAGGGCCTTGGAGGGGATGGTGGCGGTGTGGGTGCAGGCGCCGCCTACGAGGGCTCCCTGCTCCACGGTGCACACCTTGCGGCCGGACTTCACCGCCTTCATCGAAGCCCCTTCACCGCCGGGACCGGAGCCGAGGACTACCACGTCGAACCGCCGAGCGCTCATGGGTCCGGAGTGTTCCCCCAACCCCGGCCCCGAGGGAAGAAATCACCTCGGGGCCGGGCACTGCTTCACACATCAGTGCCTGCGGGGCGTCGTCAGTAGGACGCCTGCAGCGTCAGCCCGGCGTAGTCCGTGTAGCCCTTGATCATCACGTGGTAGACGCCCGCGACGGGGTTGCTGATGAGGCACGACTCCGTGTTGCCTCCCGTCAGGGGACGGCAGTCGTAGACGTAGTCCTCGGGCTTCGAGCCCTGACGCACGTACAGGTCCGCGTCGCCCGTGCCGAACATCGTCTGCACGAGCAGCGAGCTCTTCCCGGCCGGCACGGTGAGGGTCCAGTAGCGGTACGAGTCCTTCGCGCCCGACAGGCCCGTCACCGGGACGTTGTTGCTCAGCGTGCCCGTGCCCGGGTTCCCCGTGCCGCCGGTGACGTAGGCGCCGCGCAGGGAGGCGTTGGTGAGCGTTCCGGACGAGGACGCGTTGTACACACGCACGTGCCAGATGCCCGCCGCGGGATTGGAGACAGTGCACGTCTGGTTGTTGCTGCTGCTCGTGTTGGCCACGCAGTCATAGGAAGACAGCGTGGGCGCGCTGCCAAGCTTCGCGTAGAGGAACGCGGTGCCGCCCGAGCCACTGGTGGTGCTGAAGGTAACGCTCGAAGCCCCCGACGGGATGGTGAGCGTGTAGTCGCAGGAGAAGCCTCCGGGAGGCGCGCTCAGGCCGTACGTGGTGGTGTTGTTGTTGAGCGGGCTGGTGGACGTGCACCCCGGCTGGCCCTCAGACAGGGTGTAGGTTCCCGTGATGCTCACATTGGAGAACGACCCGGTGCCGTACAGGCGCGCCCAGTAGGTCCCGGGAGACGTCACGTTGACGGAGCAGGTCTCGGAGTTGCTGTAGAGGCTGCCCGACTTGCAGTCGTAGACCGACTCGGTGGGGGAGGCATCCCGGCGCACGAACAGGTCTGCGTTGCCGCTGCCGCCGCTGGTGTTGAACGTCACCTTGGTGGCACCGGTGGGGACATACAGCTTGTAGATGCAGGACCAGTCGCCCGTGTTCGCGCCGATGCCGGTCAGGGTCACGTCCTTGGTCAGCGTGGTACTGCTGGTGCAGCCCGTCTGTCCGGAAGGCGTGGACGTCGCCTTCAGGGTCGCGCCGCTGAACGCCGAGTAGCCGTACAACTTCACGTAGTACGTGCCCACCTGCGCGCCGGTGATGGAGCAGGACTCCGTGCTGCTGGAGCCAGCGGAGCTACAGGTACTGCTCCCCGTGGTCGGCTCCGAGCCGTACTTCACATACAGGTCCACGTCGCCCGAACCGCCGGAGGTGCTGAAGGTGAGGTTGCTGTTCGCGGACGCGACGTACAGCGTGTACGTGCAGGAGTACTCCCCCGCGTTCGCGCTGATGCCGGTGACAGTCACGTTGGGGGTGAGGGCAATGCTGCTGGTGCATCCGGCCAGGGCCTGCACCCGTTCTTCCGGCGGGGGCCCCTTCTCCAGCACCGGGGCCTGTTCAGCGGCCTCGGTGGGGTTCTCCAGCTCCGTCTCAGCGCCCTGCTCCATCTCCGCGCCACAGCCCGTCAGGGCACACGTCAGCCACACGGCGGCCAGGGACTTCAATCCAATATGTTTCAAGATGTTCCTCGGTTTGTGAGAACGCTTGTCGCCAGGGGGGAGCGAAAGCTTGTCGTCCGTCCGGCCTCGGACAGTACGCAAGCTATCAAGCGTGTCTGACATTCCGCGTGAGGACGGCCCGCACGGAGCGCACGGGCCGAATGCGGCCTTCTCAGGGCGAGAGGAAGAGGCTCTCGCCCTGGGCCAGGCGCTTGTGGGCGGCTCGCGTGTCCAGCTTGATGAGGACCTTCGGGTCCTCGTCCGCCTGCTCCTCCGCGGAGAGGGAATCCCATTCCTCCAGGTCGAGGACCTCCGGAACGACAAGCGTGCGCAGGTCGGGAGGGTTCTGCGACTTGATGACCTTGCGGCCGTTCATCACGTAGTGCGTGAGATGCTTCGCGTGCAGCTGGGACGCGTCTCCAAAGAGGGTGAGCCACGCGCCAGAGCCGGAGTCGACGAGCTCCGCCTCCACCACTCCCGCCGCGTACGTCACGCTGTCCATTGAGGTCGCGACGACCGTCTCCTTCACGCGCAGCGTGCCGGTGCAGACGAAGGTGAAGCCCACGCCGACGAAGAGGTTGCGGCACGTGACGTCGCCGAACACGACGAGGACGCCCTCGTCCCGCCTGGCGGCTTCCACCAGCACGTTGCCTTCGACGTCCAGGTTCCCCATCACCAGCGTGTAGGCGTTGGGCGGCCGCCAGGGAGCGGCGCCCGTCTCCTTCACCTCCGCGGGCTGGGCCCAGGGCTCCTCCACATCCAGGGTGAACAGGCCCTCGACGAACTTGCGCAGCGCTTCGGGCGCGGACTGGAGCTGGGGCGGGGCGGTGGGCCTGGGCGGCATGGGCGGGCTTCCTTCCGGTGAGGGGTCCAGGCCTCCTCCTGCCCGGGGGCGGAAGCCGGGGCAACCGCATTCGTCACTCGATCGTGGCGAGGGCCTCCACGCCGTTCTCCTGGCACCAGCGGCGGTACGTCTCCAGCCGCTCCGCGGGGCTCACGCTCTTGAGGACCTGACCGTCGTCGCCCAGGTATTCGATGCCGCCCTTCACGGTGATGTGCAGGACGAGGGGCTCATCGCCCACGACCTTCCAGCTGTCGACGTTGCCGGACGGCTCATAGACATACGTGCCCGGGCCAATCACCTCGCCGGTGTCGAGCAACTGGCGGCGGCCGGAGATGTTGAAGGCGTGCGACTCGCCGACGTGGCGGTGGCGGGGGATGAGGGTGCCGGGCTCCAGGCGGAAGAGGTACATCCAGCCGCTGCCATCGCGGAAGAAGCGCAGCGGCTTGAACGCGAGCCCGGGCCGGCCCATGGGGATCCACGGCATGCGTTCGGAGTCGACGGGGTGGGAGGCGTAGGTGGAATCGGTCATGCCGGAAGGATGGTCCTCCGCTGGCCCGGTGACAGGGCCAGGATTGACGAAATCCATTGGGCCAATCCGTGGGAGGATGCGGCATGGACTTCCATGTGGAGCTCCGGGGACGCCGGGACCTGGCCGGGCAGATCTACCGGGGGCTGCGCGCGGCCATCCTCGACGGGCGCCTGCGCCGTGGGGAGCGGTTGCCGCCCACCCGCGAGCTGGCGCTGCGCCTGGACGTGGCCCGGAACACCGTGGGCGTGGCGTATGAATGGCTCACCGCCGAGGGCCTCATCGCGGGGCGCACGCGGGCGGGGAGCTTCGTCCAGGGAGAGGCGCCCCGGCCGCGTGGCAGGGCAGGGCGGGAGGCACTGGTGCCGCTGCGCGCCCGGGCCTTCTGGCGCTCACTGCCGGACCTGCCAGCACCGCTGGCTCCCGCCGCGTATGACTTTGGCGTGGGCAGCCCGGACGTCTCGGGCTTCCCATTCGAGTCCTGGCGCCGGCTGGTGGCGCGCCAGCTGCGGGCCGCCACGATGTCCGGGGGCTACGTGGACGCTGCCGGGCACCGGGGGCTGCGGGAGGCGGTGGCGCGGCACGTGGGCGTCTCGCGGGGCGTGCGCGCGGAGGTGGACGACGTGTTCATCACCAATGGCGCGCAGCAGGCGCTGGACCTCGTGGGCCGGGTGCTCATCGAGCCGGGGGACTGCGTCGCCATGGAGGAGCCGGGCTATCCGCCCGCGCGGCAGGTGTTCCAGTCGCTGGGCGCTCGTGTCGTGCCCGTGCCGGTGGACGCGGAGGGGCTGGACGTGGCGGCGCTGCCGGACGCCGCGCGGCTCGTCTACGTCACGCCGTCGCACCAGTTCCCGCTGGGCATGCCCATGTCGCCCGCGCGCAGGGTGGCGCTGCTGGAGTGGGCGAAGCGGCGGGACGCGGTGGTGATTGAAGACGACTACGACAGCGAGTTCCGCTTTGGCGGCCGGCCCCTGGAGACGTTGCATGGGATGGACCGCTCCGGGCGGGTGCTCTACGTGGGCTCGTTCTCGAAGGTGATGGTCCCCATGCTGCGGATGGGGTTCCTCGTCGCGCCGCCGTCGCTCCAGCGGGAGCTGCGGTGGGCACGGCGCGTGATGGATTGGCACAGTCCGGTGCCGGAGCAGGCCGCGCTCGCGCGGTTCATCGACAGTGGGCTCTTGGCGCGGCACATCCGCAAGATGCGGCGGGATTACGAGGCGAGGCACGCGCGCGTGGCGGAGGGGCTTTCGCGCCACTGCGGAGACTGGCTCCAGGTGGTGCCCTCCGTGGCGGGCCTTCATCTGTGCGCGACGTTCCGGCGAGGGGGCGTGGCGTTGGAGCGGGACACGGTGGCTCGGGCCCGGGCCGCGGGCGTCGGGCTTATCAGCTTATCGCGTTACTTCGCGGGGGCGCGCGCCCGGCCGGGACTGGTGTTGGGGTATGGCGGCATTCCCGCGACACGCATTCCAGAAGGCTTGAAGCGGCTGGGAGCCAGCCTTTCCCATGTGGGATTGACGAAGGGTTGAAGGCAGGCCCTAATTCCTCTCTTCATGCTCAGTGCCGTTGAGGGGGAAGTTGAGTCGCAGGCCGTGTGTCCGCAGCATCCCGAAAGGGCAGCGGTGCGCACCTGCGCGCGGTGTGGAAGATATGTGTGCTCGGGGTGCGAACAGGAGAACGGCCAGTGCCGCGAGTGCATGCGGCTCTCCGCCCTGGAGGTGCCCGACTCCCGTGGCCGAGCTCGGCGAGCGGTGACCGCGCTCCAGTTCTCCGCGGCGACGGACCTCTTGAGCCTGGGCCTCCACGTCATCCTGTCCCTGGGGGTGTTCACCGAAGAGGTGCAGGGCGTGCCCGCCGCGGGCGTGGTCTTCCTGAACGTGGGGGGAGGCCTCCTGGCCCAGGTCTTCCTCCTGATGTGGTTCCACCGGGTCGTCCGTCAGCTCAAGGCCCTGGGGCGTGACATCGGGGATTCCCCTGCGATGGCGGTCTGGTGGTGGCTGATTCCCCTGGCCAACTGGGTGAAGCCCTACCACCTCATGAAGGAGGTCGCGACGCGGCTGGGTGGGGCGCACTTCGCCTCGGTGCTTCCCCTCTCCGTGTGGTGGGGGGCCAACGTCCTGTCGCGGATCATGAATCAGGTGGACCAGCGGATCATCGGGAAGCTGGAGACGGCGGATGGGGGCATGTCGACCGCCGGCGCCATGGTGGGCCTGATCGCCGCTGGCTCCGCCCTGGTCATGGCCCTCTTCAGCATCCAGATCATCCGGGCGCTCCAGGAGAAGCTCGACCAGCGGCGCGACGGGCTGGAGTTCGGGGACGGCCCTGTGCCGGAGGCCGGGGCCGAAGCGGCGTGAGGCGGGTTACTTCACCAGCCGGGTCGCGTGGCTCGCGGCGAGCTTCCACTGGCCCTCGCGATAGACCCAGGTGTCGGTGAACTGGAAGTCGCCTTCGAACTGCGTCTTGCCGGAGTGGCCCTTGAGGGTGGTGATGCCGGTGACGACGGCGGCGTCGCCATACAGGCGGATCTTCTGGTGGTGGTTGCGGAAGACCTCATAGACGGGGTCCTTCTTCGCCACCTCCGCCAGGTTCTGCTCCAGGTCGGTCACCGTGCCCTTGGAGTCGGTGAGCGTGAAGCGCGCGTCCAGGCTCTTTCGCAGCGTGGCGACGTCGGCGGTCTCGAAGGCGCGGCAGAGCGCGGCCTCGACCTTGAGCAGCTCGCGCTCGTCCTGCGCGGGGTCCCGGGCTTCCGCGGCGCCCGTGGCGAGGGCGAGTACGGTGGTCAGCGTGGTCTGGAGTTTCATCCGGGGCTCCGTGCGTGAGGTTGGAGGCCGCAGGCTACCGCGCTCAGACAGGGGCCGCGACGCGGACCAGCTGCTTGCCCAGGTTCCGACCCTCGAACAAGCCACGCAGGGCGGACGGCGCCTGCTCCAGCCCTTCGGCGACGGTCTCCGTCAGGGCGAGCTCCCCCCGGGCCGCCCAGGTGGACAGCTCGCGGAAGGCCTCGGGGAAGCGCGGGACGTGGTCCAGGAAGATGAAGCCCTCCATGCGTGCCCGCTGGAAGGCCAGCTGCATGTAGTTGCGCGGCGTGGTGCCGTAGTCACGGTCCTTGTAGCCGGAGGAGACCGCGCCGCAGAGCACCACGCGGGCGCGAAGTGCCAGGTGGTCCAGAGCCGCCTCCAGCACGGGCCCTCCCACGTTGTCGAAGAAGACGTCGATGCCCTTGGGCGCCAGTGCCTGGAGGCGCGTCCGGACGTCCTCGGACTTGTAGTCGATGCAGGCGTCGAACCGGGCAACGCGGGTGACCCAATCGACCTTGTGCTGGCCGCCCGCGATGCCGATGACGCGGCAGCCTCGGAGCCTTGCGACCTGTCCGGCGATGGCGCCCACGCTTCCCGCGGCACCGGAGACCAGGACGGTCTCACCTGGAGCCGCGCGGGCCACGTCCGTCATGCCAATCCACGCGGTCAGCCCGCTGGCGCCGTAGAGGTTCAGCATGGCCTTGGGGTCGATGCCGTCCGGCACCTTGTTGAAACCGAAGAGGCCCGCGTCACCGGCCAGCGCGTACTCCTGCCAGCCCGTCATGCCCGTCACCCAGTCGCCCACGGCCAGCCGTTCAGAGCGGGACGCGATGACCTGTCCGACACCTGCCCCGCGCATGACCTCGCCGAGCTCGACGGGCCGGATGTAGGTCGCGTGGGGATTGAGCCACGTGCGTTGGGTGGGGTCGATGGCGAGCCAGATGACGCGCACCAGTGCTTCGCCGGGACCCGGGGACGGCACCGGCGTCTGACGCCATTCGAAGCAGGAATCGGAGACTTCATCGTGGGGACGCGACTTCAGCACCCACTGGTGGTTCATGGTGTCTCCTTGGAGAACGCGGGGGCCGCGAGCTTTCGGGCGCAGTCGCGGATGTCGTCCGGCCAGCTCCGGGTCCACTTGTTGAAGCGGGTGCGGTCGCCCGCGTAGAGCGCGCGGGCGGCCTCCTCGTAGCCCGGCGCGTTGCCGGCCATCGTGGTCATGAAGCGGTCCGCGGCGGCCTGGGCGCGGCGGACACGGTCGGCGTCGCCGCTGTTCGCGCGAGCGGCCTCCACCAACTTGCGCAGGGCCACGGACGCGCCGCCGGGTTGCTCGGACAGCCATTCCCAGTGACGGGGGAGCAGCGTCACCTCGCGGGCCACCACGCCCAGCTTCGGGCGGCCGGGGCCTCGGGGTTCCGAAGACTCGGCGGCCGGGTCGGGTGCCGGCTGGAGGCGGGCGAGCACCTCTTCCAGCGTGCCGCGCAGGTGGAAGTCCACGGTCCGGCCCGTGGCGTCATCGAACAGGAGCAGGGCTTCATGCTCGCCCGCATCGAGCGCGGCCTTGGCGGCGGTGACGACCTCGGCCGGTGAGCCGGAGGCAAGCAGGCGTTGGCCGGTGAAGGCGGTCCAGGTGGCGGAAGGAGGAATCATGTTGGGAGTATTACCCGGGTATAAACAGGCGTCAATTCTGTCCGGGTAATATGGTCGCATTGACCGGGATGGCTGGCCGTGGGAGCAGGTCGGTCAGGAGGCGAGGCATGAAGGACGCGAACCGGATTCCCGTCATCGTGGGCGTGGGGCAGATCAACGACCGGCCGGAGGATCCGCTGCGGGGCCTGGATTCGCTGGGCTTGATGGAGGCCGCGCTGCGAGCGGCGGACGCGGATGCGGGCGGTGGGTGGCTCTCCCGGCTGGATTCGCTGGCGGTGGTGGATCAGCTCTCGTTCCGGCAGATGGGGCCGTTGCCGCTCGCGTTGGCGGAGCGCCTGGGTGCACGGCCGCGCATTCATGAACAGACGGCGGAGGCCAACGGGGACAGCCCGGTGCGGCTGCTCCACGAGGCCGCCAACCGCGTTGCCTCCGGTGCCGTGGAGGTCGCGGCGGTCGTGGGCGGCGAGGCCCTGCGCACGGCTGCCCGGCGAGCGGCACTGGCTGCGGGGGATGCACCCTCCGCGCACAACGCCGCGACGAGCATCGGTGTCCAGGCTCACGCGGCCTACCGGAAGCGCTACGGCCTCAACTCGCCGGTGGACGTCTATCCCCTGTATGAGAACGCCGGCCGCGCCGCGTATGGCCAGACGCTGGCGGAGGCGCAGCGGGAGAGTGGCGAAATCTGGTCGCGGTTCTCGCAGGTCGCGGCGGGCAATCCGGGGGCGTGGATCCGCGAGCCTTTGTCCGTGGAAGAGATTGTCACGCCCTCGCCGTCCAACCGGCCCATCGCGTTTCCATATTGGAAGCGAATGGTGGCGAACAGCGCCGTCAATCAGGGCGCGGGGTTCCTTGTCACCAGCCTGGCGAATGCGCTCGCGCGCGGTGTGCCGGAGGACCGCCTCGTGTACGTGGGACGGGGCGCGGCGGCGCACGAGCCGGAGGACTTCCTCGCGCGCGATGGCTATGCAAGCTCACCGAGCATGGCCGTGTCGCTGCGCCGCACGCTGGAGTTGAATGGGTTGACTGTCGACATGCTCGACTTCGTGGAGTTCTACAGTTGCTTCCCGTGCGTGCCGAAGATGGCGCGCCGGGTGCTGGGCTGGCCGCTGGAGAAGCCCGCCACCGTGTTCGGGGGGCTCACGTTCGGTGGTGGGCCCATCGCCAACTACATGAGCCACGCGGTGGTCAGCATGGTGCAGCGGCTGCGAGAGCAGGGCCGTCATGGCCTGCTCTTTGGCAACGGCGGCTTCGCTACGCACAATCACAGCCTCGTGCTCACGCGCGAACCGCGGCCTGCTGGAACACTGCCCCAGCCCTTCGAGCATCAGGCGGAAGCGGACGCCGCGCGCGGCCCGGTCCCTCCGTTCGTGGAGGACGCCACGGGCCCCGGCCGCATCGAGACGTACACCGTGCTGTACGAACGCGACGGCAGCCCGAGGTTCGGCGTCATCGTCGGGCGCGGCGCGTCCGGTGAGCGTTTCCTCGCGAAGATCCCGGCCCACGACACCGCGGGCATCGACTTCCTGTGCGACGGGAAGGAGGAGCCTATCGGCAGTGAAGGTCACGCCGTCGCCGGACCCGGCGGGGACATCCTCTGGCACCGGGCTTCCTCCTACGGCGTATAGGCGGGATGGGAGACCTCCGGAAACGTGCGCCTCTTCTGGAAGGACGTCCCCACCCAGCTCAGCACGGGCGAATGGTCGCTGACGCTCGAGGTTGGCGCCGCGATGGACGCTGTCACCCACGCGACCCACTTCGTGCACCGGGCGTCATCCATGCCCACCTACGCTGTGTGGATCCATCCATCCATGACAGAGTGGGAGCCATCCGAATCCTCCTCTCGATCGCGTTCTGGACCTTCCTCGCGCTGTCCAGCGCGGTGTTGTTCCTTGGAGCGCTCCTGCTGTGGGCGCTCACCCGCCCGTTTGACGCGAATGGACGCGTGCTTCACCTGTACTCGTGCTTCTGGGCACAGCTGTATTTCTACGTGAACCCGATGTGGCACCTGCGGGTGGAGGGCCGCGAACGCCTGCCCTGGAAGGGCGCGGCGGTGCTGGTGGCCAACCACGAGTCGCTGGGGGACATCCTGGTCCTCTTCGGCCTCTACCGGCCTTTCAAGTGGGTCTCCAAGGCGGAGAACTTCAAGCTGCCGCTCATCGGCTGGAACATGCATCTCAACCGGTATGTGCCGCTCATCCGCGGAGACCGGGCGAGCATCATCCAGATGATGGCCGGGTGTGAGCGTTGGCTGTCGCGTGGCGTCCCCATCCTGATGTTTCCCGAAGGCACCCGCTCCAAGGATGGGGAGGTGAAGGCCTTCAAGGACGGCGCCTTCACGCTGGCCATCCAGCAGCGCTGCCCCATCATCCCCGTGGTCCTCACTGGCACCGCGCGGACCATGCCCAAGCACGGGCTGGTCATCCAGCAGGCGGTCCACGCCCGGGTGCGCGTGCTGGAGCCCATCGACCCGGAGGGCTTCGCCGGGGACGTGCACGCCCTGCGCGACCACGTGCGCGATGTCATTGTCCGTGAGAAGGCGCGCATGGAAGCCGAGCGCTGAACGTCACGCAACCGGCCCGGGGACACCGAGCCGTAGCCCCCACGTCCTTGAGCAGCACCCACCGCACCCGATGCGGAAAGGACGGCGTCCACTGCCGGTAGGGCACATGCGGCAGCACCCGCTCCACCAAAGGAAGGGGGAGGGGGCGAGCGATTCTGGCGCACCTGAGACTGCTCACGGCGAGTGCAAGGCTGGCCCCGGCGCGTGGGCCACCCCAGGCCGCGGGGGGCTTCGACAGGCGGACGAGGAGGTGCTCGGACGAGCCTGCGCCGAATTCCGTGAAAAGTGTGCCGGGCGGGTGACAGTTCCGGGGGACAGCGGTATTTCGTCCTCCCGATACGGCCTCGCGAGCGACCGCCGTCATGCCGCTATCAAAGGGGGACCCCCATGCTTCCTGGATCCGGGTTCAACAACCTCACTGCCGTTGCGCTGACGACCGTCGCGACCCTGGCCTCCGCGGCCGGGGCGCCCCTCCCAGCGCAGTCCGCCTTCTTCCTGTCCCGTAGCGAGAACCGGAACCAGGTCCACTACGCCCTGAGCCTGGACGAGGCTTGCCGCCCCGTGGGGACGCGTCCCGTGCAGGTGTACTGGCGGATGTTGGAGCGCGGGCCCTCGGAGGTGGAGGAACTGCTGGGGGTCGAGCAGCCCGTGTATGGGCTGGAGGACTCGCAGTGGGTCGAAGCCACCGCGGATGGCTGGCGGGTCCGGGTGAGCCTGAAGGCCTTTCCCTCGCGCCCCATCGACATCACCACCGCGCGGGTCGACGGCAAATGCCAGGTCCAGGCGTGGACGAAGCTGGGCAACAGCGTCTCCCAGCTGGAGCACGTCTTCGTGAAGACGTCCTGGCCCTTCTCGGTCGACTTCGTGCGGCTGGATGGCGTGGGCCCGGATGGGCAGCCCGTCCATGAATTGATTCGCAAGTAATGAGTGCATCGGGTCCCGCGGACCCGCCGCCTCTTCGGGTTCGGGGTCTTTCGCATGTAGCGGGATGCGCTACGAATCCGGCTTTGTGTGTGGCGATTCCTGTCACGGCCTGCCGTCCAACCGGCCCATCGCGTTTCCGTACTGCAAGCGGATGGTGGCGAACAGCGCCGTCAATCAGGGCGCGGGGTTCCTGGTCACCAGCCTGGCGAATGCCCTCGCGCATGGCGTGCCAGAGGACCGCCTCGTGTACGTGGGGCGGGGCGCGGCGGCGCACGAGCCGGAGGACTTCCTCGCGCGCGATGGCTATGCAAGCTCACCGAGCATGGCCGTGTCGCTGCGCCGCACACTGGAGTTGAATGGGTTGACCGTCGACATGCTCGACGTCGTGGAGCTCACAGCTGCTTCCCGTGGGTGCCGAAGATGGCGCGCCGGGTGCTGGGCTGGCCGCTGGAGAAGCCCGCCACCGTGTTCGGGGGGCTCACGTTCGGCGGTGGGCCCATCGCCAACTACATGAGCCACGCGGTGGTCAGCATGGTGCAGCGGCTGCGCGAGCAGGGACGCCATGGCCTGCTCTTCGGCAACGGCGGCTTCGCGACGTACAACCACAGCCTCGTGCTCACGCGCGAACCGCCGCCCGCTGGAACGCTGCCCGAGTTCTTCGAGCACCAGGCGGAAGCGGACGCCGCGCGCGGCCCCATCCCTCCGTTCGTGGAGGACGCCACGGGCCCCGGCCGCATCGAGACGTACACGGTGCTGTACGAACGCGACGGCAGCCCGAGGTTCGGCGTCATCGTCGGGCGCGGCGCGTCCGGTGAGCGTTTCCTCGCGAAGGTCCCGGCCCACGACACCGCGGGCATCGACTTCCTGTGCGACGGGAAGGAGGAGCCCGTAGGCAGTGAGGGGCACGCCGTCGCCGGGCCCGGCGGGGACATCCTCTGGCACCGGGCTTGGTCATCATTGCTCGTATTGCAGTTAATCCAGAAGCAACCCGTTCAGCTCCCCCGCGACAATGGAGCCTGCCCGCCCGTGGAGCGCCATCCATCTCGTGATGGCGCGACAGGAAAATGCGAGCTGGAACGGAGCCTGTGGATGCACCCCGCGAATCACGATTTGAAGAGCACCTGGAAGGTCCTGTCCCTGGGGCTGCTGGCCGCGTGGATGGGCTGTGGCGGGGATCCGCTCCATGAGCCCCTGGCCTCGCAGCAGGATGCGCTCGTGGACGGCTACAACCTCGTCGTCACGGGCGTGAGCCCGACCACAGTGGTTCCGAGCAGTGCCGTCACCTTCAGCGCAACCATCCGGAACACGGGGAACGTCGCGACGCCCGCGGGCATCGTCCACGGCCTCTCCTTCTGGGTGAACGGTACACAGGTGTCGTGGTCGGACACGTACACGAGCTCCATCGCGCCGGGGGGCGGCGTCACGCTCACCGCCAACTCCGGCCCCGCGGGGACGAAGGTGTGGACCGCGCCGGCCACGGCGGGGGCCCACACGCTCCTCGCGCATGTGGATGACATCAACCGCCTGCCGGCGGAGACGAACGAGAGCGATAACCAGTCCAACTTCCCGCTGAGCGTGACGCCCGCCGCGACCTGCTCGGACCGGGTGCGCAACGGCACCGAGACGGGCGTCGACTGCGGGCCGGACTGTGGCCCCTGTGAGTGGCCGTTTACCGCGGTGCCGCGCACCACGCTCCGGGCGTCGGCGAAGCGGGTGTATGCGCACTGGCACTACTACCCGGTGTCGTTCGACAACGCCAACCCGACGTCCAATGACTACTACGAGCGCGCCTACATCGCGGTGAATGGCGAGAGCGGAAGCCACGCGGCCTACGGCGGCATGATGCGAGAGCGGCCGCTCCCGAGACTTCCCCGCGCGGAGACTGACTGGCGGCTTCGCGACGCGAAGGACGAAATCGAGCTCGCGGCGAGGATTGGCATTGATGGCTTCTATCTGAACCTGTGGACCGACAGCGACGTGAACAACGGCGCGGTGTGGACGCGGGCGAAGACGATTGCCGACGCGGCCTCGCAGGCCGGCGGCTTCGACATCATCCCCAACTTCGACATGACCATCCTGGGGACGGGGAGCCAGGCGGGGGACCAGGACCTGATGATTCGCATCCTGGGTCAGCTGAAGGGCTCCGCGGCGCTCCTGCGGCGGCCGGATGGGAAGTATGTCGTTGGCCTGTTCAATCCCGCCGCGCAGGGCCGGACAGCGGCGTTCTACGCCACCGTGAAGCAGCGCGCGTCAACGGAGCTGGGCATGAGCCTGTACCTGGTGCCGGTCTTCCTTGGCACTGGGAGCACGGCGCTCTTCGAGGAGTACAAGAGTGTGGGGGATGCCTACGCGGGGTGGGGGACGGCCGTCCCGGTGACGACGGCGGGGTACTCCGGGAGCCTGAAGACGAAGGCGGCCGGGTACGGGAAACAGTGGATCCATCCGATGAGCAGTCAGGACTACCGGCCCAAGGACAAGGCCTTCTGGGAGGCGCGCAACTCCCTGACGCTCCGCTCCATCTGGGAGAATGTGATTGCCGACGGCCTGGACGAGGTCCAGATCGTCACCTGGAACGACCAGCACGAGCACCACAACATCCGGCCGTCGACGGGGAAGCAGTGGCCCGCGTACGACATGACCGCGTACTACATCCAGTGGTTCAAGACGGGCACACGGCCGACCATCGAGCGCGACGTGCTGTATTACAACCACCGCATCCACAATTCGTCTCTCGTGCCCACGACCCAGACGTCCGCGAACCTCGCGGTGTGCAAGGCAGGGTGCCCGGCGACGAATGAAGTGGAGTTGGTGGGCTTCCTCACGTCCGCGGGCCGGCTTGAAATCATGCAGGGCACGACGACCTACGGCGAGGACAAGACAGCGGGCGGGGTGCAGGCCATCCGGACGGCGTTGACGGTGGGGACGCCGACCTTCCGGCTGAAGCGCTCGGGGGGCACCGTGGTGCAGCTCCAGAGCATGCACCCCATCGTGGGCTCCATCGCGTACCAGGACCTGCTGTACCGCGCCGGAAGCTCGGCCCGCGCGGCGCTCCCGTCCTGCGCGACCTCCTGTGCCAACGGAGAGGCCCGCTGCCGGCTGTGCCCCGGCGAGCCGATGTGGCTGAAGCGCTGAAGACGCTCAAGGGGCGACGGGCCTGGGCTTCGGCGGCAGTACCCTGGCCGGGTACTTGCTGAAGGAGGCGACGGCTCCTGCGCTGGTGCAGGGCCTGGCCCCTCGAATCGAGCTACCAGCCCGTCAGGTTGTCATCCTGGCGGGCCTGGGGGTGTGCCATTCCGGCACGGGCTTTCGAGGCAAGGAGACAGCGGGTGTTCACCGTCTTCGATTTGTTTCGGTTGCTGTCGGTCCTGGCGGGCGCGGGTGTGGGCGCATTCGTGGGGCACGGCCTCCTGGGATGGATGGGGGCAGCTGGGGGCGTGCTGGTGGGATGGGTGGTGGGCTACGGGGTCGGAGGACTTCCGTTCTTCTTCGTCGCGAGGTTCCTGAACAACGACCTGCGTCGAGCGGACCCTGCGTCACTGAGCCAGCGCCTGGAGGCGGAGTACTTCATCTCCCATCTGATTCTGGCGGAGCTGGCACAGCGCGGCGAGGACCTGGCGAAGTACGAGGAGCCCATCCTCCAACTGCTGCGGTCCGAGTCAGGGGACCGGCGGAGGCATGGGTGGGCGAGCCTCCGGTTCTTCTACCCCGCCCGGGCGGAAGCGCTGGCGGACTACAAATACGAGGCTCCGGCCGAGGAGTGTCGAAAACAGGTGGAGGAGGCCCTCGCAAAAGGTCGGCCGGTTGAGCAGGCCTAGGGGCCACAGTCCAGCCACTCGAAGAACGCGGCATGGGCGGTGACTGCTTCCGGGGGGATGTTTCCGACGGCGCGCTGGAGGCAGTAATAGGACTTGAGCTGCTGATCCGCGGCCTTCGTCCGCGGGCCCAGGAGCACGTCGAGCGGCTTCACCTTCAGCGTGATTCTGGCCCAGGTGTGGCCGACGAACTCCCCGTCCCGCAGGCGCATGGGGTTCATGCCTCTCGCGTACGTGCAGAAGGCAAACCTCGGCTCCACGAGGGCTCATGCGCTCTCCGTGGGAGGATGAGGGCACCGGGGCGCCCTCGTGCGTTGCCAGCGTACCTCGGGACGCCGGCCGGGCACGGGGTGCGGGGGACCCCGTTTGGGGACCCGTGGCTGACTGGCTATTGTCCGCAGCCCTTCAACCCCAACACCGGAGCCTCCCATGCAGACGTCTTCCGCCCAGCGCCGTTCCTCGAAGGTCGTCACCTACCTGCGACTCCCCGTCCTCCTGGCCACGGCGATGATGACGATGGGGAGCGGCATGGGCGCCGGCGGCTGTGGTAGCAGCGGGCCATCAAAGCCGGACTGTACGAGCGGCTGTGAGATCTCCGGCACGTACACCCTGACCTTCGAGGACACTTCGGAGTTGCCGGAAGGCTGCCGGCGCCTGGAAGCCACCCTGCCCACGGAACCCATGGTCATCAGGCACCAGTACGATTCCTCCAACGACTGGTTCAACATCGACATTGGCCAGCGGTGGCTGACGGGCTTCTTCAAAGGCAATGGTGGCCGGAAGGTGGAGGCCAGTGGCAATCACCACACGAACACGTTCGGCGTCATCCACGAGTTCGAGCTGGAGGGCACCCTCGACGCCGTTCCGGAGACCACCACCATGCCCCTGACCCTGACGGGTACGTACAGGGTGAAGGACAGCGGGAACTCGTTTTCGGAGTACGAGGACTACGACTGCGATGTCCGCCGCGCGTTCACCGCCGTCCGCGTCGTCAAGGAGTAGGGGGACCCCCGTGTTTCCTGAATCCAGGCTCGGCACCTCTCACTGCCGTTGTGCTGGCGACCGTCGCGACCCTGGCCTCCGCGGCCGGGGCGCCCCTCCCATCGCAGTCCGCCTTCTTCCTGTCCCGTAGCGAGAACCGGAACCAGGTCCACTACGCCCTGAGCCTGGACGATGCTTGCCGCCCCGTGGGGACGCGCCCCGTGCAGGTGTACTGGCGGATGCTGGAGCGCGGGCCCTCGGAGGTGGAGGAGCTGCTGGGGGTCGAGCAACCCGTGTATGGGCTGGAGGACTCGCAGCCGGTCGAAGCCACCGCGGAGGGCTGGCGGGTCCGGGTGAGCCTGAAGGCCTTTCCCTCGCGCCCCATCGACATCACCACCGCGCGGGTCGACGGCAAATGCTAGGTCCAGGCCTGGACGAAGCTGGGCAACAGCGTCTCCCAGCTGGAGCACATCTTCGTGAAGACGTCCTGGCCCTTCAGGGTCGACTTCGTGCGGCCGGTGAGCGGTTGGCGGCGTACATGCCGCGCCTCGACGCCCCGAAGGCTCCCACGCTGGAGTGCACGGACCCCCGGGCGCAGTTGCATGAAGCGGCCAAGAAGGCCGGCGTGAACGTCAACCCGGAAGAGACCGTCACCGTGTCGAAGGACGGCATGACGTTCACCGGCAGCAGCATCGCCGGCTTCGAGCAGGTCCCCGCCACCGCGCTGCCCGGAGGCGTGGACTTCGGCTTCACCTACCTGGACGCGCCGCAGGCGGGCATCCCCGCCGGCTACTACAAGCTGCGCGCACGTGCGGCCGCCGAGGACATCCAGGTGGGCGAGTACCGCGGAGAGGTGGACGTCATCGACGCGTCCGGCAAGGCCGTGGCCCGCCTGCCCGCCACCATGCAGACCGTCTCCACGGAGGTTCCGAATCCGCTGCCCTTCGCGCGCACCACGGTGGACGCGCAGTTCCGGCAGACGAACTTCATGGGTGGGCGGCCTGACCAGCTCACCCGCTATCACCACTCGCTGATCATCATCTACCACTGCCCCAACGGCACCACGATCATCATCTTCATCGACTACTGGGATTGGTACTGAGCCGCCCTTCGCGGCCCGTCTGAATGAGTGAGCCCCGGCCCCGGAAGCGCGAATCCCACGCGCCTTCGGGGCCGACTCATGCGCTCATGGGGACACCGCGATGCATTTTCGCGTGCTAGAGGTCCGGGGCACCGGGCTGCCGGGCGGTGAGCCTCCGCGCGGAGAGCCGAGGTGAAAGTCATTGCACCAGGAGCCCTCGCTTGACCTCCATGCCCCCTTCCTCCCGGGTCACCGGCACCGAATACGAACGCCTGCTCGCCAGCCTTCGGCGCAAGAGCCCCTGGGCGCTGGAAGGCCGGAACACAGCGGTGGCGCGGGAGGGTGGGGACGTGGCCGCGCGCGTGCCGGACTCCCGGGTCGACCACGGTCCATGGCGCTCGGTGGTGGACGTCATCGTGGAGCAATGCCGGCTGCACGCGGACCGCGTGGCGCTCGCGGACGGGACCACTGAAACAACCTATGCGCGACTGGACGCGCGCACCCGCGCCCTGGCCTCGAACCTGCGGGCCCGCGGTATCGGGCGGGGTGACGTGGTCACGCTCGTGCTGGACCGGGGCCCTGCCTTCGTTGAGCTCGCGCTCGCGGTCTGGAGGGTGGGCGCGGCCTACCTTCCGCTGTCGCCATCGCATCCGCGGGCCTGGCGGGAGGACATCGTTCGCAGGGTCGGTGCGGCGCTCGTGGTCGGTTTCTCGCCGGACAGCGCGGTGCCAGGGGTCCCCTTCCTGGATGCAGGGGCCGAAGTGGGCTCCATCGCGTCGCGGGAGGACGACGCGGTGCTCGTTCCGGAGGACCTCGCGTACATCATCTGCACGTCCGGTTCGACGGGTGAGCCCAAGCTGGTGATGAGCGAGCATCGCGGGGTCGCCAACCTCCTGCACGCCCAGCGGGACTTCCTGGGCGCGTTGGGGCCGGACACGCGCGCGCTCCAGTTCTTCCACCCGTCGTTCGACGCGTCCCTGTTCGACGTCCTCCTGGCGCTGCCCAACGGCGGGCGGCTGGAGACCCTGGATGCGGCACAGCTCTCCGGCGAGCCGCTGGCCCAGGTGCTGGTGCGTCGCCGCATCACCCACGCGGTGCTGCCCGCGACGGTCCTGCGCACGCTGCGACCGGGGGGCTTCCCCGACCTCCAGATGCTGATGAGCGTGGGGGACGTGTGCTTGCCGGAGACCGTCCGGCAGTGGGGCTCGCAGCACCGCTTCATCAACGGCTATGGCCCCACGGAGGTGACGGTGGCCAGCACGCTCCAGGCCGTGCGCTCCGTGGACGGCGAGCGCGTGCCCATTGGCCGCCCCATCTCGAACTACCACGTGGTCCTGCTCGATGAGCACCTGCACCCCGTCCCTGACGGAGTCCCGGGTGAGCTGTGCTTCGGAGGCGACGGGGTCGGACGCGGTTACCTGGGCCTGCCGGGCCTCACCGCCGAGCGGTTCATTCCGGATGCGTTCGGCCCGCTGCCGGGAGGACGGCTGTACCGCAGTGGCGACCTGGGCCGGTGGCTGCCGGACGGCACGCTGGAGTTCCTGGGCCGCCGCGACGACCAGGTGAAGATCCGCGGCGCGCGAATCGAACTGGGTCAGGTGGAGGCAGCCCTGGCCGCGCTGCCGGACGTGCGGGACGCGGTGGCGCTCGTCGATGGCACGGGGGAGCGGCTGCTGGGCTACGTGATGCCGGTCGCCGGAGCGGTGCTGTCAGGCGACGCGGTGCGCGCGGAGCTGCGCCGCCGGCTGCCCGGCTATCTGGTGCCGGACGTGATGGTGGTCGTGGACGCGTGGCCGCTGAACACGAGCGGCAAGGTGGACCGGGCCCGGCTGCCCCGTCCCCAGCGGATGGAGCGGACCGGCTACCAGCCGCCGGAATCCCCCGCCGAAGAGGCCCTGGCGGCCATCGCGGCGGCGCTGCTCGGGATGGAGCGGGTGGGGCGGCATGACGACCTGTTCGAACTGGGCGGGCACTCGCTGTTCGCGACCCAGCTCGTCGCCCGGGTGCGCCGCGTCCTGGGCGCGCAGCTGGAGTTGAGCGCGGTGCTCCAGTCGCCCACGGTCGCCCAGCTCGCGGCCGGCTTGAAGCAGGGGCAGGGTGGGGTGGACCTGGGCCCTCGCGGAGGCGAAGCGGGGGCCGCCATCGCTCCGTCGTTTGGCCAGGAGCGCGTGTGGTTGATGCACAAGCTCAACCCGGACGCGCGGGCCTACCACACGCAAGCCGTCTTCCGGCTGGCGGGGGCCCTGGACATCACCGCGCTGCACGCGAGCCTCACGGACATCGTCCGCCGCCACGACGTGATGCGCACCCGCTTCCCCGAGGTGGATGGAGAGCTGCGCTGTGAGCTGGAGCCGCCCTGGGCGGTGGAGGTGCCGCTCCAGGACTTCAGCGGCGTGGGCGAGGCCGTGCTGGAAGCGCGGGTGGGCGAGGCGGTTCGCGAGGCGGTCCAGACGCACTTCGTGTTGGCGGAGGGCCGGCCGTTCCGCTGGCGGCTCCTGAAGGTGGGCGAAGAAGAGCACCTCTTCGTGCACGTCGAGCACCACGTGGTGCATGACGGCTGGTCGTTCAACGTCTTCGTCCGCGAGCTGCTCAACGGCTACGCCGACCACGTGCGCCACGGACAGGTGCACCGCCCTCCGCTGTCCGTGCAGTACTACGACTACGCGCGCTGGCAGCGGGAGTGGGTGGGCACGGAGGCCGCGAACGCGCAGCGCCGCTTCTGGCGCAAGGCCCTGGAGGGCGCGCAGACGCAGCTCCAGCTCCCGCGCCGCGCGTTGTCCGGGACCCGGCGCTTCCGTGGGGTGGCGCCTCGGATGGAGCTGGACGCGGAGCTCGCGCGCCGGTTGCAGGACCTGGCGGACCGCAACCACACGTCCCTCTTCACCACGCTCCTCGCGGCGTTCTTCGTCCTGTTGCACCGCTACACCGGCTCGCGGGACCTCCTCGTCGGAACCGCGGTCGCGAACCGGCGCTGGCAGGACACGGAGAGCCTGCTGGGCATGCTCGTCAACACGGTGGTGCTGCGCGGACAGCTGCACGAGGACCCCACCTTCACGGAGTTCCTGGCGCGGGTGCGGCGCAACACGCTGGAGGTCTTCGACCACCAGGAGCTGCCGTACGAGCACATCTTCGCGGAGTCACCCGCGCGGCTTCAGGGCGGGCTCAATCCGTTGATCCAGACGATGTTCAACTTCCATGACTCGTCGGTGGGCTCGCTCGACGCATCCCCGCTCGACGTCACCATCGTCGAGGGCCTGAGCAACGGCTCCGCCAAGTTCGAGCTGTCCGTCGTCGCGGTGCCCCTCTACGCCGAACCGGGACACATCAGCCGTTTCGCCGGGGACCTGGTGACCATTCCCCGCTCCGACAGCACCGTGCGCTCCAGTCCCCGATCCTCCCTGAGCGGCATCCTGCTCTCGTGGGAGTTCGACTCCGACCTCTTCGAGGACTTCTTCGTCACCGGCATGCTGTCCGCGTACCAGCAGCTGCTGCGCTCCATCACCGCCGCGCCGGACACCCGCGTGTCCCGGCTGGCCTTGATGAACGAAGCGCAACAGCGCGCGCTCGTCAGCGTGGGCGCCAGGACGGAGGCTCCCTCGTATCGGGTGCATGAGCTGCTGGCGCACTGGACCCGGCTCTCGCCCGACGCTCCGGCGGTGAAGGCGGGTGCTTCCGTGCTGACGTACGAGGCACTGACACGCAGGGCGGAGACCCTGGCGCACCACCTGCGAGGCCTGGGTGTTGGCCGGGGGGCGCTGGTGGCGGTGTGCATCCACCGCTCGGCGGAGCTGGTCGTGGCCCAGCTGGGGAGCCTCATGGCGGGGGCGGCCTTCCTCTCGTTGGATCCGAAGGCACCACCGGCCTACCTGGAGTCGCTCGTCCAGGACGCCGGGGCCCACGCCCTGGTCACCACGGCGGCGCTGACGGACCGGCTCACCAGCCTCCCCACCGTCGTGCTGGATGACCTTCCGCCGAAGTCCGGTCCGCCGTTGCCCTCGGGGAGCCCGTCGGACCTGGCCTACGTCCTCTACACCTCCGGTTCGACCGGCAAGCCCAAGGGCGTTCAAATCGAACACCGCTCGGTCGTGTCGCTCCTGCACCGCACGGCCCTGGCCGAGGACCTGGGACCGGGCAAGACGATGCTGGCGATGGCGTCGGTCTCCTTCGATGTCTCGGTGCTGGAGGTCTGGGGTGCGCTGTTGAACGGCGCCGCGGTCCACTTCCTGCCGCCGGTCTGGGACGTGCCCACGCTGGCCCGGTGCCTCATCGAGGAGCGCATCACGCATGCGGTGATTCCCCCCGTGGTGTTGCCCCGGTTGGCGGCGGAGTCCCCGGAGTCCTTCGCCGCGCTGGATCGGGTGATGGTGGGCGGGGAGGCCTTTCCCCCGGAGGCGTTCCGCACGCTTCAGCGAGCGGGCTTCACGAAGCTGACGAACGCCTATGGCCCCACGGAGGCCACCGTCATGGCCAGCGCCTACAAACTCGACGAAGGGCATGATCCCGAGTCTCCGAACGTGCCCATCGGCCGGGCGCTGTTCAATGCCCACGTCGTCGTGCTCGATGCGGCCGGGCAGGTGGCGCCGCCGGGCGCAGCGGGGGAGATCTGCATCGGAGGGGACGGTCTCGCGCGGGGGTACCGGGGCAGGCCGGAGCTCACCGCGGAGCGGTTCGTGCCGGATCCGCTCGCGGCGCATCCTGGCGGGCGGCTCTACCGCAGCGGAGACCTGGGCCGGTGGCTTCCGGGAGGCATCATCGAGTTCCTGGGCCGCCGCGATGAGCAGGTGAAGGTCCGGGGCTTCCGGGTGGAGCTGGCGGAGGTGCGCGCAGCCCTGGCCGAACATCCCGGCGTGGCGGACACCCTCGCGGTCATCGACTCGCGCGCGGAGGAGCCCCGCCTCGTGGGCTACGTGGTGGCCGAGCCGGGAGTCGCGGTGGCCGCGCAGGCCGTGCGCGAGGACCTGGCGCGCAGGCTGCCAGGACACCTAGTGCCCTCGGAGGTCGTGGTCCTGGAGGCGTGGCCGTTGACCCCGCACGGAAAGGTGGACCGCTCCCTGCTGCCCACCACGGCCCCACGGAGTCCGGAAGCGCCCTTCACGGCGCCCAGGACCGAAACCGAGGTCCGCATCGCGGCGGTGGTCGCGGAGTTGCTGGGCGTGACCCGGGTGGATGTCCACGAGAGCCTGCTCGCGCTGGGCATGCATTCCTTGCAGGCGATGCGGCTGGCCTCGCGGCTGAGCCGGATGATGGGGCGCGAGGTCGGGCTCGCGACCATCCTCATGGGACCCACCGTCGCGCAACTGGCCGCCGCGCTCACCGTGGCGCCGGCCGCCTCCACCACCATCAAGCGATTGCCGCGCGCATGACGACCGCGTTTCCGATGTCCTTCGCCCAGCAGCGGTTGTGCTTCCTGCACCGGATGGACCCCACCGGCGCGGCCCACGCCACGGTCCGCTGCCACCGTGTGGTGGGGCCGCTGGACCTGCGAGCCCTGCGGGAGGCCCTGGACGTGCTGGTGGCCCGGCACGAACCACTGCGGACTGTCTTCCCCCTGGGAACGCGGCAGCACCTCTCGCCGGCTGGGCAGGCACCTCTCCACGTCGTGGACGTGGCGACCGAAGCCGAGGCCCTGCGCCACGCGCAAGCAGAGGCGGCCCGTCCGTTCGACGTGGAGCACGGACCGCTGCTGCGGCTCGCCGTGCTCCGGCTGGAGCCCCGGACGCACTTCCTGGTCTTCGCGCTGCACCTGCTCGTGGCGGACGGCGGGTCGCTTCAGGTCTTCTCCGAGGACCTGGCCGTCGCCTACCGCGCGGCGGTCCTGGGCGAACCCACGGGCCTGTCCGAACTGCCTGTGCAGTACGTGGACTGGTCCGCGTGGCAGCGCGAACAGCTCACCGCTTCAAGGCGCGAGTCCCTGTCGCGCTGGTGGCGTGAGCGGCTGTCCGGCGTCCCCTTCTTCCTGGAACTGGTCGCCCCGCGTCCCGCGCTGGGCCAGGGGCGCCGTGCGCATCGCGTGCTGCCCGCCGCCATTGTCCGGTCCGTGCACGCCCTCGCGAGCGCTGAAAGACAGACGGTGTTCACGGTGCTGGCCGCCGCGTGTGGCCTCGTGCTCGGTCAGCGTGCGGGACGTGAGCGGGTGTTGCTGGGGCTGGCCGTGGCCAACCGGGACCTGCCCGAGGTCGAGCGCGTGCTCGGGTTCTTCGTCAACACCGTCGTGCTGGAGGTGGACCTGCGCGGCGACCCCGATTTCCGCCAGTTGCTCACGAGGGTGGCCGCTTCCAGCGCGGACGCATACGCCCACAAGGACCTGCCCTTCGAGCAACTCGTCGAGGACCTGTCGCCTCCCAGGGACCCCACGCGGTCTCCGGTGGTCCAGGTGAACTTCGCCTACCATCCGCCCCACACGGCGGGAGCGCTGGCCCTGCACGGCTGCGAGGTGACGGAGCTGTTGTTGGACCTCCCCTCCGCGAAGTTCGAGCTCACCCTGCGGGTCGAGGAGCGCTCCGACGGCCTGTGCACGGTGTGGGCCGAATTCGATGAGAGTCTTTTCGACCTCGCGTTCATCGAAGGTCTGCTGGAGGCCTACGAAGAGGTCCTGCGGACCTTGAGCCCCGACGCACGCGTGACGAGCCTGCGTCCGTCCCGGACCGCGACGGAGGCACACCTGGCCCGCATCTTCGCCGACGTGCTGAAGGTCGCTTCGGTCGAACCGTACGACGACTTCTTCCGGCTCGGCGGCCATTCCCTTCAGCTGATTGAAATCGCGGCCCGGGTCCGGACCGAGCTGGACCGGGACCTGGGATTGCGTGAGCTGTATCAGCATCCCACCGTGGCGGGCGCCGCAGCCCTGCTGACACGAACAGGAGCTTCCCGATGAGCAATTCCTATCCGTTTCCCAAGGACTGGCAGCATCCGTTGGAGCCTCCCGCCGACTACAAGCGGTTGAGGCAGGAGGCCCCGGTGTGTCCGGTCCGGCTGTTCAACGGCAACACGGCATGGTTGATCAGTCGCTATCAGGACGTGCTCGCGGTCCTGAGCGATACCCGGATGGTCCTGGACTCCACGCTGCCAGGGTTCCCGCACATCTCCGCCTCCTCGGCGGCCCGGCAGGAGCGGACCCTGCCTTTCTTCTTTCGCCCGGACGCGGAGTACCGGGTGCAGCGGGCCATGCTCGTGCAGGAGTTCCTGCCCCGGCGGATGGAGGCCCTGCGGCCGCGAATCCAGCGCACCGTGGATGAGGCGCTCGACGCGATGCTGGCGGGCCCGCATCCGGTGGACCTGATGGCCGCGTTCGCGCTGCCCGTCGCCATCCGCGTCATATGCGACCTGCTCGGGGTGCCCCATGACGGCGCGGAGCGCCTGCACGTCCTCAGTCGGACCATCGGCTCCCGGGCCTCGTCACGCGAAGAGGCGACGGCGGCCCTGGCCGGACTGGATGACGTCTTCCTGGCGCTGGTGGAGGCGAACCTGCGTGAGCCCACGGACACGCTCATCGGTCGCGTCGTGTCCGAGCAGGTGGCGACGGGCAAGCTGAGCGCCCCGGATGCCGCCGCCATGTTCCATGCGCTGTTCTACGCGGGCCACGGGCCGCCCGCGTACATGTTCGGCCTGGGCACGCTGGCGCTGCTGCTCGACCCGGAGCAGCTGGCCAGGTTCCGCGCGATGGAGGACCCGGCGGCCATCACCGCGGCCGTCCAGGAGCTCCTGCGCTTCGTCAACGTCTCGCACCTGGGCCGGCAACGCGTGGCCACGGTGGATGTCACCATTGGCGGCCAGCTCATCCGCGCCGGTGAAGGCATCCTCGCCCAGCCGGATTCAGCCAACCGCGATGAGACGGTCTTCGAGGATCCGGACCGGCTGGACCTCCAACGCGAGGTGCACCGTCACTTCGCCTTCGGCCATGGCATCCACCTGTGCACGGGGCGGGCGCTGTCGCTCATCGAGTTCGAGGTGGTCTTCAAGACGCTCTTTCACCGCATCCCCACGCTGCGGCTGGCCGTGCCACCGGAGGAGATCCGCTTCAAGAAGGATGAGAACCTGCTCGGCGTGCACGAACTGCCCGTCACCTGGTAGGCGCATCAGGGGGCCAGGGCCTCGAAGCGACAGTCCATGTCGCCCAGCACCGTCTCCGGTGACGTGATGAAGTCCGTCCAGAACTCGAGCGCGTAGGTGGCGCTCTGGGGCGCGGTGAAGACATCCCGCCAGCGCACGTCCTCCCGATCCTCCAGGGTTGACGCCTGGACCGCCCCCTTCGCGTCGAGGAAGACCACATCCGGCCGGTGCTTCGCGCCCGACACCTTCCACGGGCAGTCGAGCTGGTAGCGACGTCCGGCGATGGCTTGGAACGTGTAGACGTCGTGGTCGATGACGTTGGCGATCCGGAAGGACAGCGTCTGGGGACCGTCCGGGATGGGCGTCGCCGTGTCCAGGGTGTCCCCGTGGTCGTCCAGGCCCTGGTCGTCCACCTGGAGCGTGTAGTTCCCCGTCACGTACTTCGCTTCAAGCGCGGGCGTGCCCGTCATCGCCACGGAGTGCGTCGCCTGGGACGCCTTGAAGGACGTCGAGGTGGGGAGGCCCGCGGCAGCGGGATGGGTACCGAACGGGCCCCCCGGCGCCGCGTCCTGGATCGCACCCTGGCTCTGCCCCGTGAGGGCGAAGGACACCCGGTAGTGGTGCCCGGGCTGGACGGAGAGGGCGAAGACGTCCCGGTCTCCTTGCACCTCGATCTTCCCCTGCACGGACGCGGTGCCCGCCGGGACCGGGGTGGCCGCTTCCGGAGTGCCCCCGTGGTCCTCCCGCCCCAGGTCGTTCAGCACGCAGGTGTAGGGACGGGGCGACTCGGAGAAGGAGTTGGCCTGGATGGAGGCATAGGAGATGCCCCCCAGGGATTTGATGCGGGCTTCGCCTTCGGTCTCCCGGTCGTTGACGTCATACGCGACGCCTTGGGACTTCTCCTGGCCGTTGAGGAACCGCAGCTCCCAGGAGGGATTCGGGAAGGCGCAGCCGAGCGCGTAGACGTGGTCCACGGTGGTCTCGAACGACAGCAGATCCCTCTCGCGCCAGTGCTCGCCGTAGCCCGTGAAGGGCTTCTCCGACGGCGTCCAAGGCGTCGCCCGGAGGAGCAGGTCCCCGTGGTCGTCCGGCCCGCGGTCCACCAGGCGGAACTGGAACGGCACGCGGGGGTGGCTGTTGAGCGGGAGCAGATAGAACGTGTGCACGGCGCCGCGCTCCAGCCCGGACCAGTGCCGCGGGCTGGGGGGATAGCTGGTGCTGTCGCTGTACTGGTCGGCGGAGTCGAGCCGCGTGCCCGCGGCATCCCGCAGGACCACCGAGTAGCCCAGGCTCCCCGGTTCCACCGTGAGGTCGTAGTGCCGACATCCCCGGGCGACGAAGGCGAAGTGCACCGGCACGCCCCCTCCGGGCGGCCAGGTGATGGTGTGCACTTCGTCCGAGGGCGTCAGCAGCGTGGCGCCATCCGGCACGCCCGCGTCACCCGGGTCCCCGACCGGCCCGTCGTCCGCGCAGGCGTCGTTCCCCGCGTCTGGCTGCGGCTCACTCCCCGCATCCAGACCGGCGTCCACGCCCGCATCCGCACCCGCGTCCGTGCCGGCGTCGAGCACGAGCGGCGGAGGCTCCGGCGTGGAATTGCATCCCGCACCGAGGATGAGCCCGCCGGACAGGAGGACGACGGACTGCCACCGCTGCTTCATGTTCATGACAGGGGCTCCTGGAATGGTCATGTCAGGGGGCCAGGACCTCGAAGAGGACCGTGTGGTCGACGAGGTTCTCTTGCAGATAGGCGGTCATCGCGAAGTAGTAGGTCCCCGCCGTGGGCAGGGTGAACTCCTTCACCCAGCGCGAGCCGACGTGCTGCCCGGGTGCCCGGATGGAGCGCCCCTGCGCATCGTAGAGCGTTGAGAACAGCTGCTCCCCGGTCGACGTGTCCCTCCAGTCGCCGCTGAGGCGATAGCGCCCGTTGGCGACGGCCTGGAAGGAGAGGTAGTCCGCGTCGATGAAATCAGAGATGTGCACGGTGACGGTCTGCGACGGTCCGGTCAGCGGCGTCGCGGTCTGCCGCGTGTCGCCGTGGTCGTCCAGGCCCAGGTCCTCGAACCGGAGCGTGTAGGGGGCGGACGTCCACCGCGCTCGCAGGACCCGGTCCCCCTGCACCCCCACGTAGTGGGAGGTCCCGGCCGGCTTGAAGGCCAGGACGATGTCGTCGAACCCGTCGAAATCGTCGCCCGGCGCCGCCGCGAGGACCCGACAGTCGGGCGGCGTGGCGCTGGGTTCGCAGGTCGCGCGGTAGTGGTGTCCGGGCTGGACGCTCAGTGCGAAGACGTCGAAGTCCGTACGGAAGTCGAGCCGCCCCGCGACGGAGGTCGTCCCCTCGGCGAGCGCGGTCGCGGTCTCCATGCGCTCACCGTGGTCCTCCGCTCCTTCGTCCTTCAGCCGGCACTGGTAGGCGGAAGGGGATGGGGCTACCAGGGAGTTGTTGGCCCGGACCATGGCGAGGAACCGCTCCGCTGGGGCCTTGAAGGCCGTGGAGGCCTGCAGCTCCGTGAAGTTCGCGCCGCTCACCTCGCTGACGGCGTAGCTCAGGACCGGATCAAAGAAGGACAGCCACCAGCCCTGGTGCGCGAAGTCGCAGTCCATCGAATAGACGTGGCCCGCCACGGTGGAGAACGAGAACACGTCGCGCTCCCCCGGGTGCTCCCCCTGCCCCATCAGGGGCTGCTCCGAGGGGAGCCAGGGGGATGCCGTGGTGAGCAGGTCACCGTGAGCGTCCGGCCCCTGATCCACGAAGCGGAAGACAAGGTCCCGGGTGGTGGTCTCGAATGGCGCCACCGAGACCTCCAGCGTGTAGAAGCCCTCCAGGGTGAACCCCGACCAGTGCGTGGTCAGGGGTGAATCCCCGAAGACGCCTTCCCGGCGTTCGAGGACGGCTCCGGACGGGTCCTTCAACGTCATGACGATCCGCCGCCGGTACTCCTCGATGAGGAAGTCGTAGTGCCGCCCGACCTGTCCCAGGAAGGCGAAGCGGAGCGTGACCTGGGGGTCGGTCCACGCCACGGTGCGAACGCGCGTCGCGGACGGGCGCAGGAACGTGTGGCCCTCCGGAACGCCCGGCGGCGGGGGCTCCTCGGGCCCGTCGTCCGGGCCCGCATCGGCCCCCGCGTCCACACCGGCATCCGGGCCCGCGTCCGCACCCGACCCCGCGTCCACACCGGCATCCAGACCCGCGTCGCCTCCCGCATCCACGCTCGGGCCCGCGTCCGACAGGGGAGGCTGCTCATCCGGAGTGGACTCGCATCCCGAGCCCATGAGCAGACACCAAGAAACGAGAAAGGCAGACAGCGAACGTGATTTCAAAGACATCTCATGGGCTCCCGGGACGGGGAGCACCCTAGCCGAAGAGCGCCTGGGGTTGCCACGGCCACCGTGTCCGAATTCAAGACGGCAGGCCGGCGGCGCGCGAGGGTTGGGTGCGCCGCCGGGCCCTTGCTTCAGTGCCCCCAGGTCTCTGAGTTCCAGAGCGGGGTGACGCCGTCCTTGTCATAGATGACGAGGTTGCCGTCGTTCTGGAGGATCAGATAGGCGCCCGGATGTCCCCAGCTCATGCTGGACCAGACAGACTGGCCGACTGTTGGGGTGCTCGTGCGGTAGACCACGAAGTTGCCATCGTCCTGCATGTGGGCTGACAGCGCTCCCTGGCCTCCGGTGTTCGCTGTCCACAGGGCGCTCGTCCCGAACCAGAGGACCAGGCTCCCGTCGCTCTGCAGGACGAGCGAGAACCGCCGGTCGTTCGACGACATCGACTGTCCCAACGAGAGGCTCTGGCCAGCGACGAGGATGTGCGTCCCCACGCCCACGGCCTGCCAGGCGGCGGTCACGGAGGCGATGTCGGCCGCGCTGTACCCGAGCTGCGCTGCGGCCTGCTCCGTGGCCAGCTTCGCGTCGGCGAACGTGGCCATCGTCTTGCCAAGCAGCAGCACCGTGTTGGCCCGGTGGAAGACCTGGGCCGCCTTGGCGATGCCGATTCCGCGCACGGCGATGGAGGAGCGGCCCCGTGGGTGCTGGCCGCCTTGGGACAGCAGGTAGAACGCCAGGTTGGGGATGCCCGAGCTGTAGTGGACGTCGGTGAACGGGCTGAAGGTCTGGTCGAAGTAGTCCAACGACTGCCCATCCAGCCGCGGGTCGTTCATGTAGCGGAGGGCATCGCCAGACGTGGAGGGCGTATAGATTTCCTCCGCGCACTTCCAGGTGTTGGCATTCACCACCTGGCCGTTCCGGTACCACTCGCAGACACTGCCCATGATGTCGGACATCGACTCGTTCAGGGCACCGGGCTCGGCGAAGTACAACAGGTTGGAGGTGGAGATCGTGAGCCCATGGGTCACCTCATGCGCCGTCACGTCCAGCGCGTTGACCATGCTGCCGAACGTCACGCCGTCGCCGTCCCCGTACAGCATCTGATTCTTCGAGCCGCTCCACGCCGCGTTGGCGTAGCTGTAGCCGTAGTGGACCGAGCTGACGAGCCTGGAGCCCGCGCCGTCATAGGAGTCGCGGTTGAAGAGATTCTTGTAACAGTCGTAGGTCGTCCCGAGCAGGTCGTAGTTGGTATTGACCGTGGGGTCCGCGACCGCCGCGCCGCCCTCCGCCCGGACGAGGGTTCCCGGGAGGTTCGCGGAGCCGCCGTGGTTGACGTCGTACACCGCCCGGTTCTTGAGCGTGTAGATGTTCGGCAGCCGCTGCACGACCGACCCGCTCACGGCGTTGATGATGACGTCATCATCCACCGCCATTCCGTCCTGGCTCCGCCCCATCACGTTTACGCGGTACACGAGGTCCAGCTTTTCACCCGCCGGCCAGTAGGCCATCCGGGGATTCGCCTCGACCTCGACCCGGTCGAGCCGCGCGGAGTCCTTCCTGGCCACCGCGATGGCGTCCTCGGGGCTGAGCCGCGGGGCTCGCGGCGCATCGAGATCCGCGCGAGCGTTGCCGTGGACCGCGTAGACGGCGTCATTCCTCGTGTGGAGGACGAGCGCGGCGCCCAGGACCTCGCGGCCATGCTTGCGCTGCGCATAGACGAAGTGCCGTTCGCCCATGCCATCCGTGACGACTCGCTGGAAGGCGAGCTCCGTGGGGTCCGCGTGGAACACCTTGCTCACCGCCAGGAGGGAAGGGCGCAGCGCGCTGACTTCTGCCTCCTCGGTCCGCTCCTTCCCGCCGAGCCGGAGTTGTCCGAAGTTCCCATTCGCGAACGTGGGCACATGGCCCTCGTCAGCGCCCACCACCTGGAGCTCGGAAATGGTGACGCCCAGGGATGCGTCCGGCTCGGCGCCGGTGCGCTTCTCGTGTTCTTCCGTTCCCTGGCAGGCCGAAAGGCCAACCAGGAGGCCAAGGGTCGTGAGACCCCGAAGTCGATGCGCGGTCATCATGGTGAGCTCCATGCTCCAAACCAGCTCACCCGTTAATCAAGGAAAAACATTGAACTCAAAGAGCGCGATGTGCCGCAGCGGGCAGAGCATGACGCACCACAACCTGCTTGTAGGTGGCGCCAACCTGAAGTTCCCGTGACGGACGTTTCGCGGCCCCGGAGGGCAGGAACCATTTTTTCGGGTCAGAAGGCGTTACTTCACCAGCTGGAAGTGCCACCCCTGGGGGGGGACCCATGTCGCTGAAGCTCCTGTCGCGGACGGTCGCGTCCGCCTGCGTGCTGTTCCTGCTGCCGGCGTGCCAGAGCACGGGCAATCCCATACCGCCGCCCGGTGACACACCGTGCCGTGGCACTGCGTCCATACAGACACCCGCGCGCGAGAAGTTCCTCAGGGTCGCGAAGCCGGTCCCCGGTGAGTACGTCGTCGTGCTCAAGGAGCCCCGGGAAGGGGACGTCGCGCCGGCGCCGGTGGTGGTCGCGGGGAGCCTTACCGAGCGCTTCGGAGGCAAGGCCTTCCACGTGTACGCGCACGCGCTGCGGGGTTTCGCCGCGCGCATGAACGAGAAGCAGGCCCGTGCCATGTCCGCCGCGTCCGAGGTGGAGTACGTGCAGCAGAATGCCGTGGTGACGCTGGATGAGAGCCAGTCCGGCGCGACGTGGGGGATTGACCGCATCGACCAGCGCGACCTGCCGCTCAATCAGGTCTACCTGTACCAGACGCAGGGCCGGGGCGTGCACGTGTACGTCCTCGACACGGGCCTGCGCCCCACGCATCAGGAGTTCGCCGGGCGGGCGGACATCGCCTTCGATGCCGTCGGCGACGGTCGCAACGGCGTGGACTGCAACGGCCATGGCACCCACGTGTCCGCCACGGTGGGCGGAAATGTGTATGGCATTGCCAAGAGCGCGTCGCTGCACGCCGTGCGCGTGCTGGACTGCGAGGGCTCCGGGACGACGGCGGGCGTGGTGGCGGGCGTGGACTGGGTGACCGAACACCACCAGTCCCCGGCGGTGGCCAACATGAGCCTGGGCGGCGGGGAGGACGCGGTGCTCGACGATGCCGTGCGCCGCTCCATCGCGTTGGGCGTGACGTATGTGCTGGCGGCGGGCAACGAGAACCAGGACGCGTGCAAGCGCTCTCCCGCGCGCACCGCCGAGGCCATCACCGTGGGGGCCACCAACAGCGTGGACCGGCGGGCGTCCTTCTCCAACCATGGCGACTGCGTGGACGTCTTCGCGCCCGGCGAGGGCATCCTTTCGGCCTGGACCAGCGATGACACGGCGACCCGAACGCTGAGCGGCACGTCCATGGCCACCCCGCATGTCACCGGCATCGTCGCGCTCTTCCTGGAGGCCCATCCCGGCTCCGCGCCGCAGGAGGTCAGCACCGCCATGACGGGCAACGCCACGCCGGACAAGGTGACCAACCCCGGGCGCTGCTCACCGAACCGGATGGCCTACTCGGGCTTCATCGAACCCCTGCGGGCCCCCACCGTCCGGAACGGCGGGGAGTAGGCACGCGAATTCTGCCCTGGGCGGTGAAGGTCGTGGCTGCTGCCTGGGGCGGTGGCTGGCGCACTGCTTCGCGCGGGTGCCTCGCAGTCAGGGCACGGTCACCGTCACCGGGGCGCTGCGCGCGGAGTTGCCTGCGCGGTCGTAGGCGATGGCGACAATCGTGTGCGTGCCCGACAGGCCCGTGGAGTTCCACGTGCGCGTGTACGGCGCGGTGGTCGCGAAGGGCGTCAGCGTAGTGCCGTCCACCTGGAAGGCGATGGACGCCAGGTCCATGTTGTCACTGCCGGTCGCGGAGAGCGTGACGACGCCGCTGACCTGCGCGCCATTGTAGGGGGCGGTGATGGCCAGATAGGCGGGTGGGGTGTTGTCCACGTCCACGAATCGCGAGTGGCTGGACACGTTGCCTGCGCGGTCCGTCGCCTCGAGCGAAATGGTGTGGCGCCCATCGCTCAGCACACTCGTGTCCCAGTGGATGAAGTAGTTGATGCCGCCTGACCCGGCCAGCGAGGTCAGCAGGACCGAGTCCTGGAAGATCCTCGCCACGGACACCCCCGAGCCCGACTGGACGATCGACCAACTCACGGTCGGCGTGCCACGCACGAAGTAGAAGCTGTTCTGGTTCCACTTGGGCGGGCCGGGGATGATCATGGGCGGGTTGTCGTTGATGAAGGCGGCCAGCGAATTGCTCGTGCGCAGCGACCTGCCAGGGGTCAGTGCGACGGTGTCCGACTTCAGCAGGCCCGTGGCGGCGTCCAGATGGAACTCGCGCAACTGCCAGGGCGACGCGAGGGCAATCTCATTGGTGCGAAGCTGGTTGAGCGCACTGCCGTTGGGGCGGCCTGGCGCGGCGTTGCCAGCCGTGAAGCGGTCGGTGATGGCCTGGAGCGCGGTGTTGAACGCGGCACTGCCAGGCGTCTGTGCACCCAGCGCGTGCCAGCGGTTGGCCCAGTCGAGCACGTCCATGCGCGTCTTCGCGGGCAGGTCGTATTCGAGGATGACGGTGAACTGCAGCGGGTTGCCGCCCGCGTCAAGCACGCCGTAGACGAAGCGTCCCTCGCCCGCGCTGCCCAGCGAGAGGTCCCGCACGTCCACGCGGTTGACGATGGCCAGCAGGCGCATGGGCGATTTCGTCAGGTCCAGCTTGCCGTTCGGCCGCTTCGGCCAGGCATTGATGATCTGCGGAGTGATGGAGGAGCGCGCCGAGATGAGCTGTCCGTTGACCGTCTGTCCCGTCTCCCACTGCGCGAGCCAGTTGCGCACGAAGTCCTCGGGCGCCACCGGGCCACTCATCTGCGCCATCAGTCGGCCGAAGCTCCACGCGCCATCCGCGATGCCGCTGCCCGTTGGCAGGATGCCGGACCACTGGGTGCGCGCGGGGTCGTTCACCACGCCGAGGTCTCGGATGAACAGCTCGCGCTCCGGCACGATGGGGAAAGCGCACGTGAGGTTGGCGGTCACCTGTCGGAACTGCGGCGGGCGCTCGTGGGGTGGGGGGCTCTCCGGCGTGTCCTGGAGCGCATCGCAGCTTGCGGCACCCAACACGCCTACACCCGCCAGCGCGGCAATCAAGCCGCGGGCCCATTTCGAAACCACCTTCATGTGCGTCCCCCTCGGGGTTGGGCACCCTCATGGGGATTCTGAGAGCCCGTAAGACTGTAAGGCAAAAGGCGCCAGACCGTATTCTGTCAAGGCGAGCATTGATTGCAGCCCCAGGGTGCGCTTGCCGCACCAGGACAGCCCTGACAGCGTCATGACGAATGGCTCTGCCTTCATTGAGGTAGAGCAGATGACTGCATTCGCTGACAAATCGAGAGGCCTCTTCCATGCCACCGAAGATTGGCGGTCCGAGCACGAAGCCCCTTCCATCGAGCGTCAAGCTGACCGACGGCAGGAACTATGGAATCCACCCGGAAGGCTCGATGGAGGGTGGCAAGAAGGTGCCCAAGGAAAAAGGCGCCTCGCTGTATGTCAACACCCGCGTCGCGGACCCCAAGTTCCAGCACGTCGGGGACACTCCGTCCAGGAGTCCGACCACGTATACCCAGGGCAAGGACACGTTCGAGCGCTACCAACTCCCGAAGGGGGTGAGGGACTGCGCCCATCACGCAGAGGAGGTCCTGCATGGCGCTCCGTTGCCCACGAAACACGCGGGAAATCGCTATGCGCTCGCCAGCAAGGAGAAGGTGACGGGGGAGGTGTTTGGCTACACCAACGCGGACAATCAGGGCCTTTCGAAGGCAGCAAAGGAAAAGAGTCCGCGGACCGTGGATCACCGCGCGGATCCGCGGCCCGGGGAGGCCTACGGAATCATCCGGCAGGAGGAGCCTGGAAAAGGACAGTCTCCCTTCCACTTTGCGCCCGTCGTAGCGCGGGACGGAACGCAGACCGTCACCTCGGAGCAGACCGCGGGCACGAAGGACGCGACGGCTCGCAACACCTATCCGACCATGGATATGTACCGGGTGGGCAACACGGGTGAGTCCTTCCATTCGCGCTACGCCAACAAGCAGGGCTACGGTGAGGACGCCGTCACCGTGACAACCCAGAAGTGGGGGCCGAAGACGTTCAACGAGGGCGACCCGAAGCCGGAACTGGACGCGAACCCGCGCCCGACCAAGAAGCAGAGGACGGAGTAGTCCCGCTCAAGATCACACTGACAGCGCATCAGACGGAGAGGGAAAGCTCGGGTACACGCTTGCTCAAGCCGCCCTCACAAGTCGGAGATGCCAAGGTCTTTCGCCCCTGGGGCGGGTCCATTGCCCTCATCGTCTCCGAAGACATCAGTCGCCAGCATCACGCTGAACGTATCCGACTTCTTGACCTGGTCCTGAGCGCCCTTGCCTCGGGTCCAGGGCCGATGTTGACGCGCTGGCGGCAGCTAGTCGTCGAACATCTCGAAGCCGGTCACGACACCGTTGACGCTGAATACCTGGAACTTCGAGAATGGAAGATAGGGGTACGGATAGTAGTTGAACGTCTGTGACTCGCTGCGGTTCAAGATCTCGTCAGCCGACCCCAATACCGCCTCAACATCGCTGGCAGGGCGTCCCTTGAGCCCAGCCTTCAGCGCCGTGGTGAGCTTGCTCTGATTGTACCAGGTCGTATAGGGCCCCAGCGCGGCGGATTCGACACACGCGACAACCGGGACACCGCATGTCAGCAGGGTGCCAAGAGTGAGCCAGCCTGCGTAGCGAAACGTGGTTGCGCTACTGCGGAAGAGAGGCAGTTGCTCGTCCATTGGCTCAGGTTATGACGTTCCATCGGCATCATGAAGTCCCCGGAAGGATTGGGGACGTGACGAGCGCAGTGAGGTGGGTTCCCAGTACTTCTTCAGGCGCGGCTCCGTGGCGAAATGAGCGCATGTTGTGGTTCGATGCCGCTCGATTCCCCAAGGAGAGACACGCCATGAAGAGTTTCCTGAGTGTGCTGACGGTGCTTGTCGTCCCGGTGCTGGCGGCCTGTGGTGGATTGGAACCTGTCGAGGCGCCGGAGCTGGAGCAGCAGTCGAGCGCCCTCGTCACGTGCTCACAAACCTGTCCGAATGGCTCGACGGTGTCCTGTGAGGGGAACACCTGTTCGGTGCAGGCGGACTCCGTCGAGTGCGATGGCTTCTACAACATCTGCATCCCTTCCACTCCCATCTGTGGGCTGAACAATCGCTGCAGCAAGCTCGCGGGGACCCCGTGTTCGCCTGTTGGCGGGTCGCGGAGTTGCTGCCTGCCGGGCCACCCCAATCCCAATTGCTTCTGTACGCCCCTGGGCGTCTGGGCCTGCAGCGCGCTGTGACGCGCCAACGCGGACGACCCATGTCAGCGGCCGTCCGCGTCCCCCTGCTCAGGTCTCGGCTCGCATCGAGTTCGATGCCAACCGCAAGCTCTCCCTGGTCATCAAGGAAGAGCTCGTCCAGGACCCCGTGGGGGCGCTGGCGGACGTGGGCAGGCAGCAACTGCGCTCGCTCGAGACCCCCGCCACCGTGAAGGTGCAGGCGGAAGGGACCGCTGCGGCGGGGAGCGGTCAGGCCCTCCGTTGATTCCAGGGAGGGGCCACGGGGCGGGGAGGGGGCCCCCTGCGTGGGTGGGTTGCCGGGTGCGGCCGTCGCGGGGGTCGCTACTTTGAGGGCGGGAGGTCGCGCTCCTGCCCCGCGACACGCCTGCTCATGGACCTCTACAGCGCCGCCAGGCGGATGGCCCGCCCCTTCCGGTTCACCAACCCGGCGTCCTACCGGGAGGTCCCCCTGGCGGGCCGCGGGGTGATTGGCGATGGATGCTCCTGCGCGCTTGTCCGGCCGGACGGCGTCATCGACTGGCTCTGCTTCCCCCGCTTCGACAGCCCAAGCGTCTTCGCCGGCATCCTCGATGACGAGAAGGGGGGCATCACCGGCATCACCCCCGTCGTGTGGCCCTTCGAGAGCCTGCAGCGCTACGACCCGGACACCAACGTCCTGGAGACGCTGTTCCGCTTCGAGCGCAAGGGGGCCATCCGCATCATCGACTACATGCCGTGGACCAACGACCCGCGCTCCAACGTCCACGAGGTGCACCGGAGCATCGAGTGCCTGGAAGGCCCGGTGGAGCTGAACATCGTCTTCGACCCGCGCTTCGGTTACGGGGCGTCGCGGACGCGGGTGGAGCGGGAGGAGCACGGCCTGGTCGCCCGTGGGTCGGGAGGGGAGCGGCTGGTCGCCGTGCTCAGCGGGGAGGCGGAGTGGCGGCCCTGCGAGGCGCTGCGCGGTTCACCCTGCCGGGGAGACACGGGCCTCCAGGCGCGCATCCGGATGAAGCCGGGCGAGCGGCGCTGGATGATTTTGTCGTGGGATTCCGACCGGCCGGAGCCGCTGGCCGCGTACCGGCCCTTCGACCACCTGCGGGATACGCGCCAGGCCTGGCGCGAGTGGGCGCAACAGCTCCACTACGAAGGGCCGTGGCGGCACCACGTGCTGCGCTCCGCGCTGGCGCTGAAGCTGCTGATGTACGGCCCCACGGGCGCGATGGTGGCCGCGCCCACCACCTCGCTCCCCGAGTGGATTGGAGGGCCTCGCAACTGGGACTACCGCTTCAGCTGGGTCCGCGACTCCGCGATGGCGGTGCGCGCCACCAACCTCCTCGGCTTCCAGAGTGAGTCGCGCGAATTCTTCTACTTCGTGCGCGACACGTTGCAGCGCGGTGACACGCTTCAGGTGATGTACACGCTGGACGGCGCCTCCGTGCCGCCGGAGCGGGAGCTGGACCTCCTGGGCGGCTTCCAGGGCTCGCGGCCGGTGCGGCTGGGGAACGACGCGAGGGACCAATTCCAGTTCGACACCGCGGGCGCGCTGCTCGACGCGGCGTACCTCTACGAGCGCTCCGGCGGGCGGCTGCCGCTGCGCACCTGGAGGCTGCTCCGTTCAGTCATCCAGGCCACCGCCCGCCGCTGGTGCGAGCCCGACCACGGCATCTGGGAGCCGCGCCGGGAGATGCGGCACAACGTCCACTCGAAGCTCATGGGGTGGCTGGCCCTGCGCCGGGGGCAGCACCTGGCACGGCTCTTCGGGGAGACGGCGCTGGAGCAGTCCAGTGGCGCCCTGGCGGACGTCATCCGGGCGGACATCCTGCGCAACGGCGTGGACCCGGCGCGCAAGCACTTCGTCGGAGTCTACGGAGGGAACGAGCCGGACGCCGCGCTGCTGCAGTTGCCCATCGTGGGCTGCTTCCGGGGGACGGATCCGTTCATCCTGAGGACGCTCGACTGGCTGCGCGCGGAGCTGGGGGCGGGCCCGTTCTTGCGCCGGTACCGGATGGATGACGGGGTAGGGGGGCCGGAGGGAGGCTTCATCCTCTGCGGCTTCTGGCTGGCGGAGGCGCTGGCGCTGGCCAATCGCATCCAAGAGGCCGAGGACGTCTTCGTCGCGCACGCGGAGGCGTCGAACCACCTGGGATTGCTGGCGGAGGAGATCCACCCGCTGACGCGCGAGCAGTTGGGGAACTTCCCACAGGCCTTCAGCCACCTCGGCCTCATCAGCGCCGCCGCGCGCATCGACCGCGCGCTCAGGCTCCGTGACGAGGGGCAGTCAGAGCCCCCGCACCTCCTGGAGCCCGAGCCGCCGTCCATTGAGTGACCCTGGTGTCCTTCTTCTCGTTATTGTGAGAGTAGTCCGAATTTATTAAAATACACTGGAATTCGTCTTGCTGGCTTTGTCTAATGCCGAACGCAAAACCTGCTCATCCAGTGGAGCGACTGGAACTGCTCCCAATACCAGACCGGTTCGGATCCCACCGCCCGGTTTCCGGCAGGGAGACGCGCGCGGCCTGATCGTGAATCAGCGGATGTACATCGCCAAGCAGACGAAGATCGTCGAAGAAACGATTCCGCGGAGCCTCGCGGCCATAGAGGTGGGGAACATTCTCTTCAAGCGGGGATACCGCGAAGGAGACACGCTGTACAGGGTCGGCAAGGAGACCTGGACCGACGTGATGCGTACTTCCTCCGGAAGGGCGGCCTTCATTCCGCCGGAGTACTCGCGCAGTTCGGCCGCGATGTAGAAAGGGGAGATGGGTTTCTCCTCGCACACCGGGTGGGCGGTCTGCACCGCCGCCTGCAAGAGGGCCAACACGTCGTAGGCCCGCAGCGCAACGCAGAACCCAAGCAGGGCGCCCCCGGGGAGAGCCAAGGCTTCGTACCTCCCTAGTCGTTGACCCAGCAGAACCACTTGTTGAAGGGGACATCCTGGCAATAGCACTCCCCCGGAGCGCCATTGGACCACTGACAGAAGTTCGACGTGTCATAGACACAGGGGCGGGTCTGGAGCGTCTCACAGCTGTCGAGAAGCGCCGCGGAGTCCTGACCGAGTGACTCTCCACTCTCGGCGTCCTCCGGCACTTCCGTGCCACCACAGCCCATTCCAAAGACAGAGACGACAGCGGCCATCGCGAGCCCACGAAGAAACATGATGCCACTCCCTTTCGCTGATGAGTTGTGGATGCAGGCGCCCTGAAGCTGGCGGCACGCCGCCTCTGACAGGGAATTCCCGGTCAGAGGCGGTTGCCGCGGGAACTTCAGTTGCTCAAGCAGACCCACTTGTTGAAGGGGATCTCCTGGCAGAAGCACTCGCCAAAGGTGCCATTGGCCCACTGACAGCCCGTCTCCGCCCCCGGATTACAGCGGCGGGTCTGGAGCGTCTCACAGCTGTTGGCGAGCTCGGCGGAAACCTGACCGGCCTGCATATCGCTCTCGGCACCGTCCGTTACTTCCGCGCCACCACAGCCCATTCCGAAGATGGAGACGACGGCGAACATCGCGAATCCACGAAGCAACATGTGACGCTCCTTTTCGCTGGTGAGGTGCTGATGCAACAGCGGACAAAAGGGTTGGTCAAGGTTTACATGGAAAGCCGCGATGACACTGAAAAGCTACGCACGGAGCGGTCTCCGCGGAGTGCCCGTCAGTGTTTGGCTGCGATAGGACGCTGCTTCGCACGCAGGCTCAGCAGAACGCCCGCGAGCAGCGCGGTGCCACCCAGGAGCAGCCGCTGGGTGAGGGGTTCTCCGAGCAGGAGCACCGCGCCCACTGCCGCGATGACCGGGACGCACAGTTGCACCACCGCTGCGCGCGCGCTGCTCAGGTGGGGCAGCGCTGCGTACCAGAGGCTGTAGCCCACGCCCGAGGCGAGCGCGCCTGACGTGACGGCGAGCAGCAGCCCCTTCGGGGACGGGGGTGGGGCCGCGTCCAGAGCGCGGGCGAGCAGCACGAGTGCCAGGGCCAGCGGTACGCCGCGCACGAAGTTGCCGGCCGTTGCCGCGAGAGGGTCCGTGCTCCCACGCCCCCGCAGGCTGTAGATGCCCCACGCCACGCCCGCCGCGGCCATGAGCCCCGCGCCGAGCGCATCCGGCGCGCTCGCTCCAGGAAGCGTGAGCCCCGCGAGCCCTGCGAGTGCCACCGCGAGCCCCGCCCACTCGAGCGCGCGCGGCCGCTCACCGCGCGCGAGCCCCGCCGCGAGCATGGTGAGCTGCACGCAGCCGAAGAGCAGCATGGCGCCCACGCCCGCCCCGATACGCACGTACGCGAAGCTGAAGCCGGCCGCATACACGAAGAGCGCGAGCGCAGAGGCCCAGCTCCCGTGCTCCGTCACCTTGCCGCCGCCCCGTCGGAGCCGCAGCAGCACCGCGAGCACCAGCGCTCCCGACGCAAGCCGCACCAGCGTGAACGAACCCGCGTCGATGCTGCGCGCCGCGCCACCCGAGAGGGCAGCGCGGCACAGCAGCGAGTTCGCGGCGAAGCCCAGGAGGGCAAGCAGGGTGAGGAGGGGAGTGCTCACGCGGCATCGGACATAGCGGGCCGTGTGACGCGCGTCATGTCCCACGGGCATCACGTCCTGGCTGAAGTGTTTCTGTCAACCCACGCTGCCCTCCTGCACGTCTGTTGCCCGCGCTTCGCCTCGGTGGGACTCACGAGGGAAGGGAGTACGCCGCCATGCCGAAGTGCAGCGGCGGCAGGCCTCCGCTCACGCGCGAGCCGCTGCTTGCCTGCACCCTTCCTCGGCCCTGCGAGCACCCGGCGCGCCTCGACTTCTTGGGTGACGGGAAGATGGCGCCCGTCGGCAGTGAAGGGCATGCCGCCGCCGGGCAGGGTGGAAACATCTTGTGGCGGCGGGCTTGAAGCACTCCTCCGCACGTTGGGGTGCGTGTAGGTGCGTTTTCTCTCCGATGCGTCTTGCCCGAGTCAGGGGGGCGCCCGAAAATGCCGTCCCATGCGTTTAATCCTGATGGCAGTGCTGTGTGCCTCCGTGTTGGCGGGGTGCAAGAAGGACGACTCGAAGGCCGGAGCGCTGAACGTCACCCTCGCCTACAGCGGCTTCGCGCGCGGATGCGTCACGGTGACCGCCACGGACGTGGACAACGCGGCGAACACGAACAGCCTCAACGTGGCGATCCCCGGCAACACGCCGGGCAGCGTGTCGGTGGCTGTGTACCGGAAGAAGGACTGGGGCCGCGTGCTGAGCGTGACGACGCAGCTTCATGAGGTCGACTGTTCGACCCCCGCGTTGGGCGACCCGCAGGAGAAGAAGGCGCAGGTTCCCGTGGAAGGCACGCTGGACGTGGCCTTCCTCGTGCGGGCCAACGATGCGGATGGGGACGGCTACTTCAGCAGCGACGACGCCGAGGGTGTCGTCAGCGGCACTGACTGCGAGGACGGGGATATCGCCGTGAATCCCAGCGCCACGGAGGTGTGCAACGGCAAGGATGACAACTGCACCCTCGGGGAGTCGGACGCGATCGACAAGCTGACCTGGTACACGGACGTGGACGGGGACGGCTACGGAAGCACCGAGGTGAAAGCCTGCTCCCGGCCTGCTGGGGCCTCGGATAGAGGTGGTGACTGCAACGAAGACGACGTGCAGGTCCGACCGGATCGGGCGGAGTTCCGCTGCGATGGCAAGGATGACAACTGCAATGGCATGGACGACGAGGACTTCGGCGTCGGCAATGAGTGCAAGGATGAGCTCAAGTGCGATGGCAAGCTTGCGTGTGCCAACCTGAGCCAGTCGGCATGTAAGCGACTTGACGGGGTGAATCCGGTGGTCTGGTTCGTGGACGGCGACGGCGACGGGTTCAAGGGCCAGGACGCGGGGCTGGGCTGTGAGTCGCCCGTGGATGGCGGTGTTCCCCAGTCCGAGGACTGCGACGAGAGCTCAACCTACGTCCGGAATGGGCTGGCGGAGGCCTGCGACCGGCTGGACAACAACTGCGTCGGCGGCGTGGACGAGGGGTGCACTCTCCCCGATTGGGTGACCGACGCAGGGGTTCTCGGACCTACGGATACGCTGAAGGCCATTGCCCTTTACGACCAGGGGCAGAAGGGATGGATCGCGGGCCCGAACAAGCTCGCTCATCTGGACAGTGCGAGCCCTGGCCTCAAGGAGTTCACGGATGGTTCTTGTCGAAAGTCCTGGAATGCGGCCTGGGTCGCCCAGGATAGTCGTGTCTTCGTTGTCGGAGAGGACGGGTGGCTGTCGACTCGGAAGCTTGTCGAAGCCAATGAAAAGTGTTTCACGCCTCAGGTGTCGACCGACAAGAACGAAACGGACTTCAATGGCGTCTTTGGGATTGATGACGCCGCGGTCGGTGCCACGGTCTTCGCGGTCGCGAGCAACGGAAAGATCTATCGCTGGGCTCCGCCCTACAACAACCCAGGCGATCTGGTTGAGATCGCGCAGGTCCCCGCGAACCTCCGTGCGATTGGAGGCTTGAAGTCGGTGGATTCGCTCCTGGCGGTAGGCAATGCGAACGGGGACCTCAAGGCCCAGGCCTATCGTGCCAACTCGACAGGAGCCACATGGACGGCTGAGTCGCTGGGGGCTTCGGCTACATCCTTCATGCGAGGGGTGCATGTCCTGAACGCTCATTACGCATACGCAGCGGGCGACAATGGGCGGGTCTACGAGTGGACCAGCGGAGCAGGCTGGAATGCCCTGCCGCAGCTCCCGATTCCCAACGGTGGAACGGCTGTCCCGGATATCCTGGACGTGCTCGCCTTCAGCAAGAATGGCATCTATGCGGTGACGACCGCGAACACGATTGCATTCTTCAATGGCAGTGCCTGGAGCACCGAGCACACTGCAGCGCAGACATTGAGGTCGCTGGACGGACCCAGGCCTACCCGGTTTGCCGCAGCGGGCGATGGCAGCACCGTGGTGAACTTCACGGCTCCCGAGCCGACGCCTCCCTGAGCCACCCGTGACCGGCTGGAAAGGCGTGCCGACTCCATCGGCGCGCTTTTCCCCGGGGCTCATGGTACTGGGACGCTCCAGCACTGGCAGGTCGACGCTCTTGTCCCAACCCTCGGATCGCTCTTCATCACCGGCTCACGTCTCATCGCGGGACGCCGTCCCACCGACGCCGGCGTGGAGGGACAACGTACTTCGCCTCGGTGTAGTGCTCTGGGTGGTCGTGCTGTACGCGGCCTTCCAGCCGGGGCTGATGTCGGTCGACACCATCGACCAGTACGCGCAGGGGCTCCGCGGCGTCTTCGATGACGTCCATCCGCCTCTCGGTTCGTTGCTGCTGGGCCTCAGCGGGAGGCTGGTGGGCTCTCCGTGGCTGGTCCTCGTGGGCCAGCTCCTCCTGATGGCGGGGAGCATGGCGCTGCTGGTGCGTTCACCTGATGGACGCATGCGACGCAGGGGCCTGTTCATCCTTGGGACCTTCCTGGTCGTTCCGACCGTCTGGGCGCTCGCGGTCACCCTCTGGAAGGACGTGATGGCCGCCGCGGTGCTGCTCGGCGCGGTGGCCGCGCTCAAGTGCCGCCGTCCGCTCTGGGCGCTGGTGCTGCTGATGGCGGGCACGGCGTTCCGTCACAACGCGCTCGTCGCGGCCCTGCCCCTGGCCATTCCCGTGATGTTCCAGCTGTCGCGCCCGAGGTGGCGCTGGCCGCTGCGGGCCCTGGTGCTCGCGGTCCTCGTGGCCGGACTTGCCCTCACGCCGTCCCTGATCAACCGCGCGCTGGGCGCCAGCAAGGCCTGGGCCGCGGGCCAGCTCTTCGTCTTCGACCTCGCGGGCATCTACGTCGCGCACCCCGAGCTGTTCCCGGGCTCCACCCTGGAGCAGGACACCTCCGCCCCGGAGCTGGCGCGCAGCTACTCGCCCTTCCACGTCGGGTTCCTCCTGGCGGGCGCTCCGGATGCGCGGCCGGTCCGCCTTGAAAGCCTTCCCGGCCGGCGAGACGTGCTGGTGCGTGAATGGACCCGCGTCGTCCGAGCACAGCCTGTCGCGTACGCGCACCACCGCTGGGAGACCTTCCGGCGCCTCATCGGCGCATTCGACGGGCCGGTGTTCTTCCCCTTCCAGGCGCGCATCGATCCCAATCCCTGGGGGTTCCAGCTGCCGGATCGGGGCTTGCTTCACCAGTGGCTGCGGAGGGGCGCGGACCTCGTGAGCAACTCCCTGCTGTTCCGGGGCTGGGCCTGGCTGGGGGCGCTCACCGTGCTGGCCCTTCTCTCGCTCTTCGATGTGAGACGCCGGCCGCTCGCGTTCTTCACCGCGCTGTCGGGCCTGGGCTACGGACTGAGCTACCTGGTCATCAGCATCGGCTGTGACTTCCGCTTCCTCTACTGGTCGGTCATCGCCACCTTCGCCGCGCTCGCCCTGCGGGTGACCGGGGAAGCTCCCGCGACCCAGACACCGTCCAAGTAGGTCCGGTCCGGCAGGATGCCGCCTTCGTACGCCAGGGGTAGAGCAGTCGGCGCTCATCCGGCTGGACGCAGGTTCGAGCCCTGCCCCTGGAGTGCTACTTCCTCCGGCGCCAGAGCCGCAGCGTGGCGAGGAGGCCCAGCACGGTCAGGCCTCCTCCCGCCTGGGTGCAGCCGCTCTTGGAGGGGTTCTTGATGGGCTCCTCGTCCTCGGGGTCTTCGACCACGTCGGTGCCCCCGTCGGCGCAGCCACCGGACATGCAGGGCGTGGCGCAGCGGAGCTCGAAGTCCACGCTCAGCGGCGGCAGCGTGATGTCCGCGTGCTCCAGCGTTCCCCGCAGCGTGGCCCGATGGCTTCCGGGCGTGAGGCCCAGGCCGGGCGGCGGCGGGTTGTACGACGTGCAGACCGTGTAGAGGAACAGCAGCTGCCGGTTGTATTCGTACTTGTGGCTGTCCGGGTTGTCCTCGCCCGTCGAGGTCAACCCGTGGTGATTGGCGAACGACCAGGGCTGCCCGTCCACCTCCACCGCCCAGTGCACCCAGGGCAGGAACGGCACCAGCTCCGGTGATGGGGTGAAGCGCAGCGTGGTGGCGTCGCCTTCCTGCGGGCTTCCGCAGTTCGAGTCCCCGAACACGGGGAACACCCCCCGGCTCGGCGTGTCCACGCTCAGCGTGCCCAGGGTCGTGGGCAGGGGCAGCTCCGGGCCCGCGGTGAAGGTCGCGGACTGCGTCTGCGTCTCCTGGTACTGGCAGAGGCCCTTCGCCTCGATGCGGTACTGCGTGCCCGGCACGAGCGGCGCCTTCGGGACCACGACGTGCGTCCTACGGCCGCCATTCGCCAGCGTGAAAGGCACCGGCGTGCCATCCGACTGGAGCAGCCGGAGGGTGGAGACGTTCGTGTTCTCCAGGAGCGGTGGCACCACCACCAGCCCGGGGACGTTCGCGGGAACCGCTCCGCCGTCCTCGGGGAGCGGGAAGCGGACATCCACCATGCAGTTGGGCGCGACGCATGCCTCCGCGGAACGCGGCGCGAGCGCCCCCAGCCCCAGGAGGAACATCCCCACCGCGCCCCATGTCCAGGTGTATCCGTGCATTTGCTCCATGAGACACCGGAGCCCGGGAACGTGGGACATGCCTCAGGGACGATTCGTGCGCGGCCCGCGTCGCCAGAGCCGGAGCGTGGCCAGGAGCCCGAACGCCGCGAGGCCTCCGCCCGCCTGGGAGCATCCCTTGGCCTTCGGCGTGAGGTTGTCATCCGGGTCGGTGACGGTGCCGGTGCCGGCGTCGGGGATGGGCTCGGTGTAGCCGCCGTCGGAGCCAAAGTGAGGACAGTTCACCTCGAAGGTGGTCTCCAGCACGGGCAGCGCCGTCCCCGACTGTTCGAGCACCGGGCGCAGCGTGGCCGTGTGCTCTCCGGGCTCGATGCCCTCGGCCGAGGGCGGCATCCCGGGGGACTCGTAGCCACAGAGCGTGTAGACGGTCAGCAGGTCCCGCATCGTCCTGAATCCATCCGCGGGGATGACACCGCCGCTGGAGTCCACCGCGCCGTGCGGGGCCGTGGCCCACGTCTGTCCATCCACCTCCAGCGTCCATCGCACCCACGGCAGGAAGGGCACCAGCTCGGGGGTGGGGGTGAACTCCAGCGTCACCCAGCCACCGATGTAGCCCGACGCGCACGACGCGCTGCCGTCCCAGACCTTGATCTGTCCACGCTGCCCGGATCCCGCCTGCAGCACGCCGGTCGTCGTGGGCAGCGCGGCCTCCGGGCCCGCGGTGAAGTCCGCCATCGCGACGAACGGATGCCCACCACCTCCGCCACTGCAAGGGACGGTCCCCTCCAGGTGGTAGCGCGTTCCGGCGACGAGCGGGGCGGTTGGGGCGAGGACGCCGCTGTTTCCGGGGCCCTTGATGAGGCGTGCCTCCACGTCCACGCCTGCCTCTGTTCGCAAGCGCAGGCTCTGCTCCTCTACCCACTCATAGGCGGGAGGCACCACCACCAGGGCGGGCACGTTCGCCGGGACGACCGCGTCCGGGGGCAGGGGAACGCGGCTGCCCTCCACGGTGCACAGGGGGCGTCCGCACGCCTCCGCCGAAGGGGGCTTCAGCAGGCCAAAGCCTCCCAGGAACACTCCAATCGTCAGCGCCGTCCATCCGGGTGTCTTCATGGCCCTTGAGACACGCGGGCCCGGCGGGTTGGGACATGGCGTTTCCGGCATGCGCCGGTTCAGGCAGGACCGCGACCGTTCAGCGAGCGGGGCCGACCGTCCGGCCCGCGGGTCCAGGATGCGGCCCTGTCCGCGGCCCATACTGCCGGACATGCGACGCAAACTCGTGCTGCTGGTGCTGGCCGTGGCGGTGTGGCTGCCGGCGCTCCACCTCCTGTTCCGGCCCCGCGACCGGGAAGCGCTGACAGCGGCGCTGGCCCTTCGCCAACGCACGTTCTCGCTCCAGGAATCGAGCGCGGAGCGCGACGTGCTCCACCGCACGAACCCGGAGTGGGACCTGATGGTGCGCACCTTCTCCGTGCTGTCGTTCGCGAACCTCGCGCTGTCGGAGCCCGCACGAAAGGCGGAGCACCTGGCCGTGGTGGACGTGCTCATCGCCCGGACGCTGCGAGACGAACGGCGGGCGCATGAGGCCTTCTTCCTGCCCTACGTGCACGCGGGCCCCTTCAAGGACCCGGCCGGGCGCAGCCTCTTCGTGGACGGTGAGCTGGCATTGATGCTCGCCGCGCGCCAGATGGTGGAGAAGCGCGCGGATTACGCGCCGCTCTTGCGCGAGCGCGTGGACCTCATCGCCGGACAGCTGGAGCGCGCGCCGGTGCTCGCGGCGGAGAGCTACCCGGACGAGGGCTGGACCTTCTGCAACACGTTGGCGCTCGCGGCGCTGCGCCTGTCGGACAGGGTGGACGGGCGGGACCATGGCGCGCTCCTGCGCCGGTGGGTGGCCTCCGCGCGGAAGAACCTGTCCGACAGTCGGACAGGCTTGCTCGTGTCCAGCTTCACCTACGACGGCGTGACGAAGGACGGGCCGGAGGGCTCCACGCTGTGGCTCGCCGCGCACATGCTCCAGGTGGTGGACGCGGACTTCGCGAGCGACCAATACCAGCGGGCCCGCGCCGCGCTCCTGGGGCAGGCGCTGGGCTTCGCGTGGGCGGGGGAGTGGCCAGCGGAGGAGGCCGCAGTGCAGGACATCGACTCCGGGCCCACGATTCCGTGGGTGAACGCGAACGCGGGCTCCAGCGGGCTGGCGCTCGTGGGCGCGGCGGCGTTCGACGACGAAGAGGCGCTGGATGGGCTGCTCACCAGCCTCCACTTCGCGGCGTTCCCGGTACACGCCGACACCGGCTTGCGCTTCGCGGCGGGCAATCCGCTCGCGGACGCGGTGCTGCTGTACGCGCTCGTCGAAGGACCCCTCTGGCGCCTCGCGCGGGCGCCGCACCTGGAGGCGCACCGATGATGCGACACCCGTTCGTCATGGCCGCGCTGGGCATCGGCGCGCTCTTCCTGTCGCTGCACCTGGGCGGAGGTCGCGAGTCCGTGGGCGTGCTGTCCGGGACCGTCGTGGGCGGCCCGTGGAGCATGGGCTTTGGAGTCCTCTACGCGCTGGCCTGGTTCGGCATGGTGCTGGTGGCGCCGGTGCTGCTGCTGGCGGGGCTGGTGGACGCCGCGCTTCAGAGCAGCTCGAAGGTGAGCGTCACGTCACAGCGGGAATAGGAGTCCTTCGCCCGGCTCATCTCCAGCGAGATGCGCAGCCCCTCGTCGTTGGTGGCCAGCACACTCCGGCGCTGTGAATAGGTGTCCCACGAGTCCAGCCGGGAGTCCCGCCAGCTCCAGCCCGGGTAGCACGTGTTCATCAGATAGCTGGAGAGCAGGTGGAAGCGGTCCTGCGCCGGCGCGCACTCCAGGTTCGTCTGGACGCAGTACACGTAATCCCCCAGGACCCGCGTCTGGTAGACGGAGCAGCGCAGGTCCTGGATGTTCTTCGTGGACTCCCAGATGGAGAGCTCCTCCGTGTTTCCCCGCTGGGCCTGCCCCCGGAGCGGCTTGAAGCCCTTGCCCACCGTGCGCACCACCGCCTTCACGTCCTGGCAGAAGGCCTGCTTGTCCGGCAGCACGTTCCCGGAACCCGCACTCGTGGAGTCCCCCACCTTCACATTGGAGCCGGGCAATGCCTTCCAATAGGACGAACGTGAACCATTTCGTCCCTGGGCATGGGCCCCTGTCGCCGACATGAGGCAAATGCCACCCAGGACCCACGGCCGAACGTTGCTGAGCAATGACATGGATTTTCCCTGGAATCAAAGACAGGCCTGAAAGACATCAGGGCGCGGGCTCCCATGACCCGTCCCCCTCCGAGTGCGGACGTATAGGCAAGGCGGGTTGTCCGGGTCAATCCCTGCCCTGAGGGCGCGTTTCGCGGAGAGGGTTTTCCGTGTGACGACGGGATGTGATTAGACTGCGCGCCGTCTCATCCCGAGGGGAAATGTCTTCACAAGTCAATGAGGGGGAAGCGGTCGGAGGGGCCGGCGGAAGGAATGCGCGCAACGCCGCGAGGCTGGCCCTGCTGTTCATGGGCGCGTTCGGGATGGCGCGGCTCGGGCAACTGGCTTCTCCGGAGGCGATGCCCCGGTTCCTGGAGGCCTGGCTGCTGGGGCCGTGGCTGTGGAGCGTGCCGCCCCGGCCCTGGGCGCTCGCGGTGTCTCTGGTGCCCTGGATTGCGTGGGCCCTGTTCCTGGCGGTGGCGGTGCACGGCCTCCGGGGGCGCGGCGCCCTTCCCCCGGCCCGGCTCGCGTCGGTGGCGGCGGGGCTGGTGGCGGGCCTGCTGCTGGTGGGGTTGCCCCGGCTCGCGTGGGTCCTGGCCGCGCTGCCGCACGCCCGCGCTCGGATGCTGAAGGCCTGTGCCTCCGGCATCGTGCTGCTTCAGGGCGGTGTGCCGTTGCTGCTCACCCAGGAGTTCCTCACGCGCTCGCCCCGCTGGGGCCTGGCCGTGCTCTGCGCGGACGCGGTGCTCCTGGCCCTGCAGCTGGGCTTCCTGCGGGCCGTGTGGTGGACGTGGCGCGATGTGGAGGCAGCTGGCGCGGAGGCGGCGCCTGCCGTGGCCGCTCCGGCACCGGAGGCCGCGCGGCAGGAGGCGGGCTACGACTGCCCGGACTGTCCGGCGGCGACCCCGCTGTGGCGGAGCGAGGGGCGGCTGGGGTCCCACTGCGATGGCTGCGGCGGAGACCTGCTGACCGCCCGTGAGCAGGACCAGGTCTTCACCGAGCGCGGCCTGCGCGCGGAGTCGCTGCGCCGGCTGCTGGAGGAGCCCGGGGGCCGGCCGGCGAAGTGCGCCTCCTGCGGGGGCGCGTGCGCGACGGTGGTGTTCCAGGGCGTCGCGGTGGTGCCGTGCGCCTCCTGCGGGACGCTGTGGATGCGCGAGGGCGTCCTCCACCAGTTGAGCCAGGGACAGCATGGCCTGCCCCGGGTCTCCCGGGCCGCGCCGCCGAGCCCCGCGGCCCCGCTGCCGTCCTCCTGGTCCGGGGCGGGAGCGCTGGCGCTGCTGGGGATCGCCGCGGGCTTGTTCGTGGCGCCGCGCTGGAACCTGGACGCCTGCCCCTCCGGGACCACCTTGTGGCGCGCGTCCTCGCCAGCGGGGCACGCGCTGTCCCGCTGCGTGACGGCGCTGGACACGCCGGAGGGGCCCTCGTGGCTGCGGACCGCGCGGGGACAGTTGCTCTTCCGGGAGGCGTTCGTGAAGGGGCTGCGCCACGGGCCCTGGTCCCGCTGGGACCGGGAGGGATGGCTGCTCGCGGACGGTGAATACGCGAAGGGGCTGCCAGTGGGCGAATGGCGCATCCGCGACGAGGCCTCACCGGATGCGGTGGTGGCCCGCGCCCACTTCGCCGGGGGGCAGCTGGAGGGCGTGGTGGAGGACCTGTCTCCGGACGGGCGCGTGCTGGAGCTCAGGACGTACTCGGCCGGCAAGCTCCACGGCCCCTACACCCACTTCTTCGCGGGAGGCATCACGCACGTGGAGGGCCTCTACGCGCGCGGCCTGCGGGACGGGGAGTGGAGCACCTACGACGCCCGGGGCAACCGGCTGGAGCTGTCCTGGTGGCTGGCGGGACGGCCTTCGCGGGTGCACGGCGGCGCGCGGGCCCTGGCCCAGAAGGATGCGCGGCCGGAGGACGAGGAGGAGCGGGAGGCGCGCTGGGAGTCCGCGGCGGACATGGTGAGGGTGAAGCGGGCGCTGGCGGCCCAGGGGTCTTCCTCGCCCGTGGTGGAGGAGGCGCTGTACGGCGGGCATCCGCTGGAGTGGTGGGGCCAGCGGCTGCGGCTCGCCTGGCCCCGACGTGACACGGCGGACGGCGCCGCGCGCTACGCGCTCACCGTGCGGCGGGCGGGGCTCAACGGCCTGCGGGTGGAGGAGTCGGTGGCGGGCCCCAGCGTGAAGGTGGGGACGGCCGTGGCGGTCCCCGCGACGGGCACCGGTGCGCAGGCAAGCCAGGAGGCACCATGAAGGCGTGGGTCTGGGGAGGGCTGCTGCTCTGGGCCTGGAGCGCGGCGTCGGCCGCGCCCTTCGAGGTTCAACGCTCGCGGGAGTCGCCGGAGCACGCGCGCCTGGTGCTCGCGCCACGGGCCGGGGCGGAGCGCGCCACGCTGCACGTGGTCTTCACCGTGGGGCGCTTCGACGAGGGAGGCCAGGCGGGGCTCACGCGGGTGTCCCAGCACGTCATGCTGGAGGCCAACCGGCGCGGGCGCTACGAGGACCTGGTGCGCGAGCTGTTCGGCGCGAACGCGACCCTGACGCTGTCGACAGGGCTGCGCCAGAGCAGCTTCACGCTGAGCGCCCCCCGGCAGGACTTCGATGCGCTCGCGGAGTGCTTGCTGACGCAGGTGCTCTCGCCCCAGGTGGATGACGCGCGGCTGGAGGCAGCGCTGGAGCGCGCCGGGCAGGACCCGTCGCTCACCTTCGCGGACGACTTCCTGGAGTCGGTGCTGGCCCTGGTGCTCTCCACGGAGCCGCGCTTCAGGGCCCCCGTGCCGCCGAACGCGCAGTCGGTGCAGTCCTTCTCCGACCGCGACATCTCCGCCTACCTCTCCGGGCCGTTGAGCCCTCGCAACGCGGTGGTCATCGCCGCCGGGGACTTCGACGTGGAGGCGCTGAAGCGCACCGTGGCCCGTTACAAGGGCGGGACGCCGTCGGCGGTGACGCGGCTGTCTCCCCTGCTTCCGGTGACGCTCAAGCTTCCGGCGGTGAGCGACATCAACGTGCTGGCCTATCCCATTGAATTGAAGGACGCGCGGCAGGCCGCGGCGGCGCGGGTGGTGGGCGTGCTCCTGGGACAGCGGCTGGAGCAGCGCTTCCGCCGCCTGGGCGTGGGCTACGCGCAGGACGCATCCGTGGTGCTGACGCCGTGGATGGATCAGCTGGTGCTGACGCTGCCCGCGCGGGACCCGTCCGCGCTGGACCTGGGGCCCTTCATGCTGGAGGAGGTGGGGGCGGTGCGCGAGGGGCGCGTGAGCGCGGAGGAGTTCGCGCAGGCCCGGGCCCAGGTGCTCGCGCGGCTGCGGACGGACGACCGGAGTCCCACGGAGGTGGGGCTCGCGCTCGCGGCGAGCGTGCACGCGCCGGCCTGGTACGCGCCGGAGCTGGAGGCCGCGCTGACGTCGCTCACGCCGGAGTCCCTCACCCAGTCCGTGCAGGGCTGGTTGGGAGAGGACCGCCGCGTCCATCTGCTGTTCACCCCCAGCGTCGTTCCGCTCCGCTCCACGGCGGGCGCACGGATGCGGCGGAGATAACCCATGCATCGCCCTTTCTCCTGGAGGCCCGCGCTGCTCGGGCTGGTGCTGCTCGCCGCGTCCCCGGTGGGCGCGGCTTCACGCAAGCAGACCGCGTCCCCGCCCGCCGCCGCGGTGCCGGCCATCACCTCCGAGACGCTGCTGGATGGGACGGAGCTGCTGCTGGTGCCCCAGCCCGCGTCGGACACCGCGTCGCTACGCGTGGTGGTGCGCTCCGGCGCCTCGCATGATCCGCCGGGCAAGGAGGGCCTGGCGCACCTGGTGGAGCACCTGGTGTTCCACGGCAGCCATGACCTGGCGGGCCCGGAGCTGCGCGCGCGCGTGGAGGCGGCTGGCGGCATGTTGAATGCCCACACCCTGTCGAACGCCACCGTGTACATGCTGGATGCTCCCGCGAGCGCGTTCGTCCCGTTGGCCCGGGACATGCTGCGCATGGTGACCAGTCCCATGCTCCCCGGCGGCAAGCGGCTGGAGCGCGAGCTGGGCATCATCCAGACGGAGAGCACGTACCACTTCAAGGACTCGCTGCTGGGCAGCCAGATTGAAGGGGCCCTCTTCTCCAGCGTGTCCGCCGCCTACGCGCTCATCGGTTCGCGGGACTCGCGCGGCCGCATCACGCGCGAGGACGTGCTGAGGTTCTACGCTTCGGAGTACCTCACCTCCAACGTCTCGCTCGTCTTCACGGGCGCCGTGGGCGGAGACGACGCGCGCCGCCTGGTGGACGAGGGCTACCGGCTGGCGCCGGCCCTGGCGGAGGAGCAGGTGGCGCCCGCGCTGGAGGAGGCCCTCTTCCCGGTGGAGCAGGAGACGCGGGCGGACAACACCTTCGTGACGCTGGGCTATGCGCTCCCCAAGGAGGCGAGGGCGACGTGCCGAGCGGTGGCGGCGCTGCTCGAGCTGCGGCTGCTGCTCGCGGTGCACGTCAAGGAGCCCATCGTCTCCGGCGTGGACGTGCGGTGCCTCACGCTGCGCGGCAACGACCTGCTCCTGGCGTTCGGGTACACGCGCTCCCTGGACGGCTCCCTCCTGCCGTCGCGGATGCAGGAGACCTTCGAGTCGTTGGCGAAGCGTCCGCCCTCCGCCGTCGAGCAGAAGCTGCTGGCTCAGCGGGGACGGCGCGAGGTGGACGGGCTGTCGAGCGCGGGCCCGGCGTTGGCGGATGCCCTGGCGGCGGAGGCCTCGGAGCCGCGCAGGGAGGGCGGCACGGACCTGGGATTCCTCCAGCCGCCGCCTCCGCTCACGCCCGCGATCATCAAGGACTTCGTTCGCCGGTACTTCGTGGAGGAGCGCTCCGTGCGCATCGTGAGCACGCCGCTCTGAGCCTGGCTTTCAGCGCCGGTACAGCGTGCCGCCCTTCATCACCAGCCGCACCTGTCGCACGGAGCTGATGTCCTGCGTGGGGTCTCCCTCCACGGCGACCAGGTCCGCGAAGAGCCCGGCCTTCACCTGCCCGACGCGGTCCTCCCAATGCAGCATGCGCGCGTTGCCGGAGGTGGCCGCCTGGAGCGCCTGCGCGGGCGTCACGCCGCTGGCCACCAGCAGCTCCAGTTCGCGCGCGTTCTCCCCGTGCGTGAAGACGCCCGAGTCCCCACCCACGCACAGGGGCACGCCCGCCGCCAGCGCGGCCTTGAGGCCCTCGCGCTTCTTCTTCGAGGACTCGGGCTCCGGGTCCACGCCGCGCTTCCAGCCGCGGTACTGGAGCATGGCGTCGCCCGCCGCCAGCGTGGGGCACAGGAAAACGCCCCGCTGGGCCATCAGCTTCCAGACCTCCGGAGTGCCGGCGTCGCCGTGCTCGATGCTCTCCGCACCGGCGAGCACCGCGCGCTTCATGCCCTCCGGCGTGCTGGCGTGCACGGCCACCGGACGTCCGCCGCTTTTCGCCGTCTCCACGATGAGGCGCATCTCCTCCTGGGAGAAGGTGGGGAGCGCCTCGCCGCGCGGGCCCCAGCGGTAGTCGCCGTAGACCTTGATCCAATCCGCGCCGAGCCCCATCTGCCCGCGCACCGCGCGCGTGAGGCCGTCCACGCCGTCCGCCTCCTCCGCGCCCTGGGGCACCGTCCATTCGGACGCGAAGCCCTTGGGGCCGTAGCTGCCGGTGGCCACCAGCGCGCGCGTGGTGACGACCATGCGCGGGCCCGGGATGATGCCCTGGTCGATGGCCTGCTTGAGGCCCACGTCCGCGTCCGCCGCGCCCTCCGTGCCCAGGTCACGCGTGGTGGTGAAGCCCGCCATCAGCGTCGCCTTCGCGTGGTTGGTGGCCCGCGCCACGCGCAGCGCCAGGGACTCCTTGAGCACCTGGTCGTTCCAGGTCGCCTCGTTGTACGGATGCAGGAACAGGTGCGAGTGGCCCTCGATGAGGCCGGGCAGCAGCGTCGCGCCGGGCAGGTCGATGAGCTCCGCACCTTCTGGCGCCTTCACGCCCTGGGACGCTCCCACCGCGACGATGCGCTCGCCGGTGACGACCACCACCCAGCCCGTGTGGGGCTTGGCGGTGGTGCCGTCGAAGACGCGCGCCGGGCGCAGCACGTAGGAACGGGCAGGGACCTGGGCCCGCGCGGACGCGGAGACGAGGACCCCGGACAGGACGGTGGCTAGGAGCAGGGCGCGCATGTGGGGGCGCAGTCTGCGCGCGTCGCACCGTCCGGGGCCATGGGTTGGTGGGGCAGGGCCCAAGGAGTGCTCATCTTCGTGTATGAGTCCCGGTGGGTTGGGTGCGTGCTTTGGGAGGGAGGCTTCCGAACGCCGCGCCATTCTTCAGGGGGACCTTCCTTGCATCGACTGATTGTGCTCGCCGTGCTGCTGTGCGTCGCCTGTGGCGACAAGCCCCTTCCCCCGCCGGACGCGGGCACGGAAAGCCCGCCCACCTTCGTCGTCCACTCGGACTGGTGGGACTTCGTCCCCTACCCAGACAGCCCCGATTGGGCCATCACCGTCCTCCTGGGGGATGGCAGCCGCTTCCGTCAGCCGCTGGGCCGTGACGGCATCGCGCGGTTCCATGACGCGGCCATCACCGGCCCGCAGGACATCACCTTCGTCGTCGTCAGTGAGGGCAGCGTGACGGTCGGCACGACGCTGGCCGTGGAGGGCCCGGAGGTGTGGGTCCGCTCTGGTTTCGCCTTGATAGGGGGCGGCCTCCCGGACAACCGGCAGGCGACCCTCACCGGCCGCGTGACGAACCAGCCGGGGAACTCGACGACAGTCAACGTGGTGGGGAAGGGCTTCGCGGGAAAGACCCGGGCGAATGGGGATGGCACCTTCCGTGTCGACGCGTTGGGCAAGGACGCTGGCCGGGTATCGCTGTTCGCCAGAGACCCCGCCGGAGATGGACGCGTGGGAATGGTGCGGGACGTCGCCGTGGGATGGGAGCTGGTCCTCAGCGACCTGGTCATTCCCCTGGACCACCCACTGGACCAGCGGCACCCCCTGGAGGTAACCCGCCTCCAGCCCTACGGCGCGGTGACGAACGTCTTCACCGTCTTCACGCTCGGGTCGGAGCCCCTCTTCAGCATGCAACAGCAGGGGGCCGCGCCCACCGAAATCAGGACCATGGCCCGGACGCCGCCGTTCGACACCGTGGATGTCCAGGCGGTGGTGATGGCGGGCGACAGTGAGTGGATCGCGGGCGGGCAGGTGCGCGCGCGTACGCCGCTGTCCCATGAGGGCGTCACGTCGCTGGCCTTGCCGGAGCCCGCGATGCTCACCTCGCCCGAACCGGGCCCGTGGTATCGGCCCGGCGTGTGGCCGCGCTCCGGGCTGACGCTGCGCTGGAGCGCGGACCCCATGGCGGACATCGTGACGATGCGCTGGATGTCCCAGGAAGCCACGCCGCAGTTCCTCTGGTTCTTCACAGCCCCCGCGGCCTCGAGTGGCTTTACCCCCTTCAAGCTGCCCGCGGAGGTGTCACCGACGCGGGAGCTGCCCCCGGGCCGCCACTCCGTGCAATGGTTCTCGCGCTCCCTGGGGGCGGGGCTCGGCTACCAGGACTTCTTCAAGAAGGAGGCGCCGTCGCTGGAGGCCCCGGACTCCTGGGTCACCGATGCGTATGGCGGCGTCATCCTGCAGGACTGAGCTTCCCCTGCGCGTTGGCGCCTCGCCGCTACGGCGCCAGCGCGCGGAACACCTTGGTGTCGCCGTCGTAGTTGCCGGGGTTCCAGTACACCTTGTCCGCGCCATCCCGGCCGTCGATGTCCGCGAAGAAGAAGCCGGTGTTCTCCGAGTTGCTGAAGCCCGTGTTGTCCATCACCGGGCTGCCCGCGAAGTTGGAGCCGGTGCTCGGATAGATTTGCATCCGGCCCTCGCGGAAGCCCGGCCGCCAGAAGACCTTGTCCGCCTTGCCGTCGCCGTCCACGTCCGCGAAGTAGAAGCGGGACGTGTCCACGCCGCTGGTGCCTGACTCGTGCAGGAAGAACAGCGTGAACGCCCCCGCGCCGGTGGAGCGGTACACGCGCGTGCGGCCCCCTTCCTGGTCCGGATTCCAGAGGATGCGGTCCGCCTTGCCGTCGCCGTCCACGTCCGCGAAGGACACGCGGGTGCCAGCGCTCGTGTTCGCTCCCGTCGTGCTCGTCACCGCGGCGCCGAACGACACCGTGCCGTTGCACTTCGACACGAAGGTGTCGAACGCGCCGGACCTCTGCGTGGGGTTCCAGCGCACCAGGTCCGCGCACCCGTCGCCGGTGATGTCCGCGAAGAAGAAGCGCGTGGCGTCGCTGGTGCTGGCCGCCTGGGTGACGGCCACGCGGTCGGCGAAGGTGCCGTCGCACTTCGCGGGGTAGATGCGCACCTCGCCGTCCCCCAGGTTGGGCCGCCAGAGGACCTTGTCCGCGCAGCCGTCGCCGGTGACGTCCGCGAAGAAGAAGCGCGTGGTGGCGACGCCGCTCGTCGCGCCCGTGTTCTTCACCGCCGTGGCGAAGCCGCCGTCGCACTTCGACTTCGCCACCCACGTCTCGCCTTCGCCCACCGCGTAGTTCCAGCTGATGCGGTCCGCGCAGCCGTCTCCGGTGACGTCCGCGAAGAACAGCTGCGTGCTGGTGGACGTGCCGTTGGGCGTGGGCGAAAGGGTGGAGCCCGCGGTGAAGATGGACGGGCGAAGGGTGGCGAGCACCGGGTAGTGGTCCGACGGCGTGAGGCCGCCGCTCTCCGTCCGGTCGATGGCGGGCGCGGACGAGGTGAGCGCGCCCCCGTTGTGGAAGATGTAGTCCAGCCGCTGGTACTTCGTGGACGTGGAGCCGCTCCACGCGTTGTTGAACGTGGCGTCATCCTCGCCCGTCACGCCGTCGAAGCGCGCGGTGCGGAACAGCCGGGCCCCGCCCTCCAGGTCCGCGATGGTCGTCTCCCCCGGCGTGGACTGGCCCTGCGCGTCGGAGTTGAAGTCCCCCATGGCGATGACCGGCAGGCCCCCGGGCTTCGTGGCCAGGAACGACGCCATCTGCTCGGCCTCCTTGAGCCGCCCCAGCGAGCACGCCGCCGCGTAGGCGAAGTGCGTGTTGGCCACGAAGTACACCTGGCCGGACGTCAGGTCGCGCAGGCCCACCCAGGCAATCTTCTTCCCCTCCGCGTGGCTGAAGCACGTGGCGCTGGAGGCATAGGGATTCACGAGCGCCTCGTTGCCCTGGCCCACCTCGGGGGCCATCTCGAAGCGGCTCTTCTTGAAGAAGATGAGCTTCGGGCTGCCGCCGCCCGGGTTGTAGACGCCGTAGGGCTTGTCCGTGCCCGTGAGCCCCGCGATGAGGTCCGCGGGGATGCTGGGGCCGCCCGAGGGCGCCTGGGCCTCCTGCACGCCGACGATGTCCGCGTTGTTCGCGAGGATGCGCTGGAGGACCGCCGCCTTGCGGTTGGGCCACGCGCGCACGCCCGTGTCCAGGGGACCGCGCACGTTGTACGTCATCACCCGGAACGCCTTGTGCTCCGTCGTCGCCAACGCCCGTGACTGTCCGGGCAGCGCGTCAGGGGAGGGCGGCGCGCCTCCGTCCGGCCCACAGGCCAGCAACGGAGTGAACACCGAGAGCAGCGCGGCGGCGCACGCGAGATGGGGACGGAAGCATCGCATTGCTGCGATTATACATGGAAAACGAGAAATAACATAAATTCCGTCCAGGCATGCTGGCGCGCCGTGGATGTCTCACGGCGCGCGAAGGCCGCGCCCGGCGTGGGGAGCCGGACGCGGCCTGGGCATGACTGCGATTGCGAGCTACTGGCGCACGACGCGCTTGAGCTTGAAGGGCGAGGGCGACTCGCTCATCGTGTAATAGGCCGTGCCGGTCGGGTCGTACTCGATGGCCTCGCCTTGTCCTTCCACGGTGTCCGTCAGGGAGACGGGCGTGGCGGCGAACGCGGTCTCGAAGGCCGCGCCGGTGGCGGCGCGGAACTCATACACCTTGCGGTAGGTGCGCAGCAGGAAGCGGTTGGCGCACGGGTGGATGGCGCCGGACGTGGCGGCGCCGTAGTTGGTGTCCGTGGTGGTGGGCAGCGGGAGGTTGGCCACGAACACGAGCGTGCTCATGGTGCCCGGCGTGGGGAGCGGCTGGGGGAACTTGTAGACCTTGCTCGCGCCCGAGTAGGACTTGGTGACGATGTAGATGTCGCCCGTGGTGGGGTGGACCATGATGGTCTCCGCGTCCTTGGGCGTGTCCGGGTACTGGAAGGGGAAGGCCTCGGCGGTGAGGTTTCCGCTCGTCTGGCCCGCGCCGATGTCGGGCTCCGGGATGCGGTAGACGGCGAAGGTGGACGGCGGCGTGGGGAAGTTGGCGCTCGAGCGGCCGATGTCGCCCATGTAGATGCACTGGCCAGCGGGGCACGGGCCGGTGGCGACGTCCTCCCAGTCCGCGGGCGTCACGTTGGACACGGTGAAGGTGCCCTTCGTGCTCGCGTCCGCGGTGCTGATGGCGACGATGGCGGTGGTGTCCTCGTTGTGCGCGTAGAGGACGCCCGGCGTGAGGCGGCTGGCGGCGATGCCCGACGGCTCCACCAGCGCGGTGGCCGTCACGGTGCCCTGGGTGGTGTACGCGGTGGAGAAGGTGTCCCCCACGGAGCAGGAGGCGGAGGCGTTGGCCGCGCGCAGCGCCACCACCTGCGCGGTGTTCGTCTCCGCGTAGGGGGAGGAGCCGTTGAACGAGCCCTGCGCGCCCGCGGCACCCAGGTCCTTGTATGCCACGTTGTAGATGACGCCCGTGGACGAGGACACGAGGCAGGTGTCTTCGGGTTCGGTGAAGCCCGCGGGCGGGACGATGGGGCTCGCCGGGCACGCGGCGCCGGTCCACAGCTGCGAGCCGAACCACACCGCGACGCCGTTGGCCGTGCTGGTGGAGAGGGCGGGAGTGTCGAAGCTGGCGGTGAGGCCGTTCTTCTGGCCCGTCTGCGCGTCGATGGGGTTGGCCGTGTCCACGCCGGAGAACGCGGAGATGCTGCCGGCCATGTAGCTGGCGAGGTCGATGTTGAACGCGTACGTGGACGGCTCGGACGCGGTGGCGACCTTGTAGAAGATCCACGCCTTGAGCTGCGACGCGCTCTGGTCCGAGCGCACCAGCGTCCAGCCCGCGGGAGGCGTCGCCACCGCGGCCACGTTGTTGCGGTTGATGATGCGCGCCAGCAGCACGTCACCCACCGCCGTGCCCGTGGGCTTCGCGATGCTCAGCGACGTGCGCGTGCTGCCGCCCGCCGTGGCGCTGCTCCGGTACGCGATGTTGGATACCGCCTGCCGGGCGGTCGCGACCTCCTGCTCGGGGAGGGAGGAGGCGTCCTCCGTCAGCGGCCCGCAACTCGCGAGCGTGAGCAGCGATACCGAGCACAGCATGCGTGAAACATTCCGGTTGAAGAACGTCAAGGTCACTCCTGCCTGGGGGATGAGGCGAGTCGAGGCAGGAGGTTTTCGACAGGTCCCGGAAAGTGTTGCGGATTCCGTGCGCGGGCGGCCGCCGGTTTGACTGCGATTGCAATCTTCCGCGAGAGGCCTTTCCTCGCGTGCGCGGGTGTGGAAGAGGGGAGGGCATGAAGCGTCACGCCCCGGCCACCGAACGCAACCGCGAACCGCTCCTCGCCGTCCTCCGGGAGGTGCTGCCCACGGAGGGCACGTTGCTGGAGGTGGCGAGCGGCACCGGCCAGCACGCGGCCTTCTTCGCGAAGGCGTTCCCGGGGCTGACCTGGCAGCCGACGGACGGCGACCCGTCGTCGCTGGAGAGCATCGACGCGTGGCGCGTGGAGGAAGGGCTGGCCAACGTCCTGCCCGCGCGTTTGCTGGACGCGAGCTCGGACGCATGGCCGGTGGAGCACGCGGACGCCGTGCTCTGCGTGAACATGATCCACATCGCGCCGTGGGCGGCCTGCCAGGGATTGATGCGGGGCGCGGCGCGGGTGCTGCGTCCGGGCGGACGGCTGGTGCTGTACGGCCCCTACTTCGTGGAGGGGAAGGAGACCGCGCCGAGCAACCTCGCCTTCGACGAATCGCTCCGCGCGCGCGACCCGTCCTGGGGCGTGCGCGAGCTGGGCGCGGTGACCGCGGAGGCGGCGCGCCACGGGCTCCAGCGCGAGCGCGTGGTGGAGATGCCGAGCAACAACCTCACGGTGGTGTTCCTCCGGTAGGACTTCCGCCGGGACGGCGCTCGTCACGCGGTCCCGGCGCGTGGGCATGGGCTACATGCCGGGGCAGTTGCCGCCCTTCAGCTGACGGGCGGTCTCGTGGACCTCGTCGATGAGCTGGCGCTGCTGCATGTGGTCCTGCGCGGAGTAGGTGATGGTGATGCCCTCCGGCGTGTCCGTTGCCACGGCCTTGGAGGGGACGCTGGGCGCCCCGGCCATGCCCTGGTCGCCACCTCCGCCGGTGCCGCTATCGTTGCGGCCATCCTGCATCTCCGTGGCGCTGTCGCCCAGGTCCTCCTCCTGCGCCAGGTCCAGGGGGGTCTCCGTGCTGGCGGTGCGCTTGGACTGCTCGTTCAGCATCCGCCGGGCGCGCATCTGGAGGTCCGACACCTGCGACGGGTCGGACGTGGTGAACATGAGCGCCACGCCGTCGGACGTGTCCTGCGTCTGGACCTGCGCGCCCGGGACGGACATGGGGCAGCGCTGGTCCCCCGTGGACGACATCGCGGTGGCGGACATCGGCTCCTTGGACTCCTCCTTGTGCATCCCCTTCTTGGAACAACCCGCGGAGAAACAAAGCGCCGTGGTCGCGGCGAGCATCAGCGGCAGTCGGGACATGGGCATGGTGTGCCTCCTCTGTCGTGGGTTCGTCGTGCGGCAAGGTGGAGAGGCATCCCCGTCCTCGCAACACGTCCTCCACGCTGCCTTGCCTGAAGGCCCCACCCCGTGGATGGACAGCGCTATCGCGGAGCGGACACGCGGGTTCCCGGCTCACCACACGGCTTCGAGCTGGAGCATCACCCCGTGCTTCTCGTAGTTGCCATTCGTGGCGTCATACGCGTGGCAGAGGTGTTCAGCACCTTCGCATGCGGCGGGGTCGTCGTCCGTCAGCCGCATGTCGATGTTGGAGCGGTTCACCAGCAACTCGTAGCGAGCGGTGAGCCGCAGGTGGCTCGACAGCCGGGCGCTCACGGAGGGGATGATCACGAAGCGCGTGTCGTAGCGGCGGCGGACGTCCCACGTCTCGGTGTCTCCTCCGGCCGTCACGACGCGCAGGGCGTTGTCCTCCAGGTAGCGGCGCCACTCCACGTCCGCGTCCAGGCTGGCGGCGAGCCATGGCAGGGGTTGCCACCGGCTGGACGCGCCCACGGCGTGGCCCGTGAAGCCGAACGGAATGACATACGTCTGCGACACGAGGGAGGCATCCTCGCTGGTGAAGGATTGCTCCAGCGTGCCGATGCGGTCCTGCCGGTAGCGGTACCACGCGGTGATGCTCGCGGGCCCCAGGCGCCATTCCTGGGACAGCGTCGCATCCAGGCGTGGACCGGTGAGGTAGGCGAACTCCTCTCCAATTCCGTCCTTGCCGGCGGCGCCCAGGTCCAGCCGCGTGCTGGTGTGTTCGGTTTCGTCCCAGGCCAGCCACGCGTTGGCATTCACGGAGGCCTGGAGCCCCCGGAAGTCCGCCAGGCCGGTGAAGAAGATGTCTCCGCCCGCGAGGAGCCCCACGCGCACCCGGCGCGCGGCCTCCCACTCCGCGGCCGCCGTCGCGCGGTGGAGCTGGAGCGAGTAGTCCCGGACGGAGGATTCAGAGTAGGCGCGCTGGCTGCCGCCGTAGGACAGGGCCGCGAAGAGCCGGTCGGACAGGCGGAAGCGTGCGCTGATGCCCACGCTGGCCTCCGCGAAGGGGCTCGCGGTCACCACGTCCGCGTTCGCGCCGGACACGTCGCGGGCCGCGACGCCTACCTGGAGCACGTTGCTGTCGAAGCCCGGCCCCACGCTCGCGGAGACCCAGAGGCTCGGGCCGCTGGAGCGCAGTCCGTGGGAGAGCAGGTCCAGGTACTGATACGCCGTCGCGCGGTCCAGCGGGGTCAACGTCAGCGCGAGCGCCGCGGTGAGGTCCTCGCGGGCCTCCGCGCGCGAGCCCATGCGCCAGGCCGACGCACCCGCCATGAGCCGGGCCCTGCCGGAGTCGGGCTGCCGCTCCGCCGCGCGCAGGAAGTGCGCACGGGCCTCGTCGAACCGGCCGGCGTCGAAGGACGCGAGTCCCTGCCGGTAGGCCTCATCCCCTTCGTTCACGGCGGGCGAGACCAGGGCGCGCAGCTCCTCTACCTGCAGCGCCTCCGCCGTGGATGCACCCGGCGAGGCTCGTTCCGCCCATTGCGCGGCACGGTCCGGAGCGCCCGCGTCGAACGCGGCGAAGCCAGCGTTGATCCACGCCACGCGGGCGAGTGGGGCACCTTCACGGACGTGGGCGAAAGCCTCCTCCGCCTCCGCGAAGCGCCCCAGGGCATAGAGGCATGCGCCCCGGTTGAAGTTCCAGGCGTCGGGCTCCGGAGCATCCGAAGCGTGCCCCGCGGCCTCCAGGGCCTCCAGCGCTTCCGCGGGACGGCCCAAGCGGAAGCGGGCCAGGCCCACGAGGTACAGCGAGGCGCCGGAAGGTGGGGCCTGGAGCGCCTGCTGTTCCGCCTCCGCGTACCGGCCCGCCGCGAAGGACTCGCGCGCGTCCTCCAGCGGCTCCCCGGCCGCGAGCGCCACCAGGAGCAGCAGGCCCGTCCACACGCACCGCGACGTAGCGCATTCCCCGCACGGGTGCGAGGGCAGCGCACCGCGCCATCCGGCACGGGGAGAGAGCCCGGTGCGCACCGACCCAGTCCGTGCTCACGGCGCCGCCAGGTCCTCTGACATGACTCCCGTCCAGATGGAGGCGAGTCGAGAACCCTGGGGGAACACGCCCCCTTGGCGGCGACCCGGACAAACCTGTCCGACAGTCGGACAGGCTTTGGACAACCGCGGCAGGGGGCCGCCGCTTCATCCGGGCTGCGGAAACCTGTCGGACAGTCGGACAGGTTTTGGAGATTCGAGGCGGGAACCCTCCTGCGCTGACGACCCCGCCTTCAGCGCCGCGGCGGCTGTTGGGGCTGCGCGGGAGGCTGCTGATTGGGCGGCGGTGGTGCTCCGTCGGTCCTCGGGGACGGCGAGCGCATGCGGCCCTCGTCCCCGGGCGGGCGCGATCCGTTGGGCCGGCCGTCCTGTCCCGGTCCACCCGAAGGGCCACGCGCGTCCGGACCCGGAGGGGGACGGGCCGTGTCGCCCCGGGGCGGTGGGGGAGGGCGCTCCGCGTTCCTGCGCCCCAGGATGGTGTCCACCTGTTCTCCCGGCGCGATGACGTCCACCGTGTGCGAACTGCGCACGTGCGCCTGCTGCGCTCCGGACGGTGGGGGCGGTACGGGGGCCTCGGGCGGCCTCGCGGCCTCCGTTGGCGGCGGGGCCGGTGTCTGCTGGGCGTGCGCGACCCCTCCTCCCAGCCACAGGAGGACGGCGAGCGCCGGTGTCGAGAACCCCGTCTTCATCCGCCCGTGACCTCCAGCACCACGTCGTGCTCGATGCGCTGGTCGCCCGCACGCGCCAGCGCCGTCACCAGATAACGCCCCGGCCGCTGGCCTCGCACCGCGATGGGAATCACGTTGCTGCCCGCGCTCAGGGGCTGCGTCCACTGGTAGGAGCGCAGCGGCAATTCCTCTCCGTCCGCCCAGAAGGACAGCCCCTCCGGCAGGCTCACCTGGAAGTCCGCCTGCTCCACGGCCACGTCCGCCGTGAAGTCCAACTTGATGACCGCCACCTTGCTCACCGGCACCTGCGTGCCGGGCCGCTCGAGCTCCGCCATCCCCGGGGCTTCCGTCTCCGGGACTCCAGGCGTGCCTCGCACCGCGCCCAGCACCAGGAACGTGGCCACGCCCATGGCGATGCCCACCGCTGGCCACAGCACCGGCGCTCGGCGGCGCCAGAAGTCCCGCACCGCATCCCACCCCGACGCCGGTGTGGGAGGACCGGCCTCCACGAGCCGCCGGTGGAGCAGGGCCTGGAAGTCGGGCCCCGGCGCGTCGTCTCGCAGCGCCGCCAGACGCTCGCGCAGCGCGCGGTCCTCCCTGTCCTCGGGCTCACTCATTTCCTGCTCCTCGCAGCATGCGACGAAATGTCCTGCCCGGATGTTCCCACCGGCGCGTCATCTTCCGGGCCGCCAGGGCCCTGGCCCCCCGCCAGCAGGGCCTTCAGGTGCGCCCGGCCCCGCGACAGGCGCGACTTCACGGTGCCCACGGGCACCCCTTCGATGTCCGCCACCTCTTCATAGCTGTGGCCCTCCACGTCGAAGAGCACCACCGCCGTGCGGAACTCCTGCGGCAGCCCCCGGAGCGCCCGCCACAGCCGGTCCCGCTCCTGGGCGCGCATCATTCCTTCATCCGCGGACTCGGCGTCCGACGCCGCCTTCGTGTGGTCCTGCTCCAGCGGCTCCTCGCGGGAGCGCTCGCGGCCGGCGCGGCTGCGGGTGGCGTCATAGAACGCGTTGCGCACCACCGAATAGAGCCACGTCTGGAACGCGGACTGGAAGCGGAACGAGCGCAGGTTCTTGTAGACCTTCACCAGCGCTTCCTGCGCCAGGTCATCCACGTCCGAATCCGACGCGGCGAAGGCCCGCGCGAAGCGGCGCACGCGCGGCAGGTGCGAGGACACGAGCAGCTCAAAGGCACGCACGCTGCCGTCCTGGGCTTCGAGGATGAGTGCGCGCAGCTCGTCGTTCACGGTCGGCGGCACTCTATCCGGCCCCGGTGCACGCTCAAAAAGCCGCGGGAAAATCCCCGCCGGGAACACGGCGGAAATTCATTTCGTCTCATGGGGGCGGACGGACAGCGGCCGGGCACCGGATGACAAGGGAGCACGCACTCATGAGGCACTGGAACAGGGGCAGTCAGTGGCTGGGAGCAGTCGCGCTGGTGGTGGGCACCATGACGGTCGGTTGCGGCGGCGGGTCGCAGAGCTCGACCACGGACGCCACGTCGGATGTGTCCCAGGCGGTGGAGGCCACGTCGGACTCGAGCGACGCGGTGGAGGTGTCCAGCCTCCTGCACGGCCTGGACAAGCTGCGCCCCCAGGCCATTGAAGGCTTTCACTGTGACGAGAGCCCCGACATCACCACCGTGGAGGTGTGTGGCAAGACGCTGCCCGCCACCGTGCACCTGGAGTGGACCGACTGCGCGCCCCCCACGCGCCCCGAGGGTCCCGGCCGTGGCGGCGGCCAGCCTCCCGGCGGTGGCGGTGGTGGCGGCCAGCCTCCGGGCGGTGGTGATCAGCCTCCTCCCCCGCAGGGCGGCGAGGGCTCACAGGTGCGTGGCCAGTCCTTCGCCGGTGGAAATGGCGGCGGAAAGCCGGGCGGCAAGGGCCCCGGCGGCCCCACCAGCGGCACGGTGGACATCGTGAACGCGTACGAAGCTTCCGAGGACTGCACGGGCGCGGTGACGCAAAGCCAGACCGTCACCTTCGAGGTCTCCGGCACCAACTCCGATGGAGAGGTCTCCACCGTGAAGGGCACCACCGCCTCCACGGCGGAGCTGGTGGACGGCGCTCCGCCCCAGCGCAAGAGCACGCAGGCGGACGTGACTCGCACGCGCACGGATGCCGCGGGCACGGTGGTGCAGTCGGTGCGGCTGGAGGGCTCGCTGTCCGTCGCGTTCTCCACGGACACGCCGCCGGTGCGCACCATCGACGGCGCGTACACGGAGACCGCGCTGGATGGTTCGCAGGGCACCGTGACGTTGGCGGGCATCGTCCGGCCGTCGCGCGAGGTGTGCCCCTGGCCCACGAGCGGCACGCTCACGCGCACCACCGCGGACGGCGCCAGCCACGTGCTCACCTTCGGTCCGGAGTGCGGCGACGGCACGCTCGACGGCGCGGAGCTGAGCCTGCCCGACCGCTGCGAGCGCGGCGGCGGCCGCCACTAGCCTCACGAGGCGTCGCGGTCCGGGGGCGCACTCCCAACCCCCTCCCCCGACCGTCCCCCGGGCCGCGAGCCTCAGCCCCGTTTCGTCATGTCGAACAGCGCGCGGGCCTGCGGCCCCAGGAACCCGTCGAACCCTCCCGAGCGCTGGGCGATTTCAAAGTACGCATACGGCCATGCACGCGTGCCTCCGCCCCGGAGCGTCAGGGGCAGCGGGGCCGCGTGCGTGGCCGTCTGTCTGAGCGAAGTGCCGGGCTCGCCCTCGATGTCCGCCTTCATGGGCACGCCCGCTTCGCGCATGCGCCGCTGCCACGCCTCCACGTCGTCCACCGCGCCGGTGAAGTGATTCACCTTGCGGCCGAAGGCCAGCAGCCACGCGCCGTACTGCGTCTCCTTCTCCAGCTCCAGCAGCGCGGCTTCCTCCGGCGGCGTCGGCGCCGTGAACCACGCGGCGAGCGACTCCACGTCCTCCGGCGGCGGTGGATCCACTGGCAGCGCGGCGAGCAGCGCGCGGGCGCGCGGCGACAGCTCCTCCTGCTTCAGCTCGGACAGGAAGACGCGCGGCAGTCCGTCCGGATGCGACAGGTAGATGGCGGACAGGTGCGCGTCCGGGAACGTGTACGCGCCGGCCGGCTTCCACCCGAACCGCTCGAACACACGAGAGAAGAGGGCGATGCCTCCCTCCGGCCGCGCGAGGGTGCGGAACGCGACGTGGTCGTTGCGGAAGTGTCCCCCGGACAGCGTCACGAAGGTGCGCGCGAAGGGGACTTCGGAGGCGTAGCGCTCCCACAGCAGGTCCAGCAGCCGCGAGGCGTCGGAAGCGGAGGTCGTCATGCCCGGCAGTGTACGCCGCGCTCCCCGCGCCTTTGAGCGCCATCCGCGAACTGTATTAACAAGCACAGGCCCGCTCAGGGCGGAAATGCTGAATACACGGAGACAGACGATGAACGCGATGAAGATGGGGCTGTTGGCCCTGGTATCCGGCCTGCTGCTGGCGTGCGGAGGGGTCGTGGAGCCGGAGACCGCCGCGCCCGAGCTGGCGCGTCAGGAGAAGGCCCTGTGCGGTTCCTGCGGAGACTCCATCTGCGACCCCGGAACGGAGAACCCCTTCAACTGTCCGCAGGACTGTGGCTTCGGGCCCGTCTGCGGCGACTCCGTGTGTTGTGATGGGGAGACGCCGTCCAGCTGTCCGCAGGACTGCCCCTACCTGTCTGACTTCTGCTACGTGAGCCCCATGGGGTTCGCGTCCGCGTCCTCCGCCGGCCTGTGCGCCGTCTGTGGTGACAGCATCTGCGACCCCAGCGCGGAGAATGTCTACAATTGCCCGCAGGACTGCGGCAGCCCCGGTTACTGCGGTGACAGCGTGTGCAATCCCAACACGGAGAACTCCTACAACTGCCCGCAGGACTGCGGCAGCCCCGCCGGCTACTGCGGCGATTACACCTGCGACCCCAGCACGGAGAATGCCTTCAACTGCCCGCAGGATTGTGGCTTCGGGCCCGTCTGCGGCGACAGCGTGTGCTGCGACGGGGAGACGCCGTCCAGCTGCCCGCAGGACTGCCCCTACCTGTCTGACTTCTGCTACGTGTCGCCGGGCCACTGAGCCCGTGAGGACGCGCGGGTGGCTTCAGCGCAGCTCCACCGTGAGCCCGCCGAAGGTCATGGCCTCCAGGTGACCGTTGTCTCCGGAGTGCGTCAGCGGCGCCTCCGCGAGCCCCACCGCCACCAGTGAGTCCCCGTCCGCGTCCACGCCCAGCAGGTGGAAATGGCGGCCCTGTCCCTCGGGGCCGGGCCGCCGCGTGCGCACCGTCTGGCCATCGGTGGACGCGAGCGCGAGCAGCGGGCCCGCACCGCGCGAGATGCTCATCCCTCCGTCCCACCGGTCCCAACCGGATGCTCCCACGGCGACGAGCCCCGCGTCCGTCCAGCGCAGCGCGGAGAAGTGGTCCGCGCGGCCCGTGTCCACGCGGTGCTCGAAGCGCAGCGCGCCCGAGTCCAGCGACAGCACGCCCAGATAGCCGTCATAGGGCGTCATCCGGTCCTCCACGCCCGGCGCGGACGGGTACCAGGCGATGGTGCCATCCGTGCCCTCCGTCACCACGGTGCCCGCGAGCGCCACCTCTCCGTCGCGCACCGCCATGTCGAAGACGACGAACTCCGCTGCCCGGGTGGGGACGAAGACGTGCGTCCCGATGCGCGTCCCCACCGGCGTGAAGGCCGTCATGGCGAAGGGCTGCCGTTCGGTGTCCGAGGGCGTGGTGACGTCATCGCCGGAGCGGCAGTGCACGGAGGTGAAGTCATTGAACGTGCGGCTGGAGGCCAGGCAGCGGGAGCTGTTCCAGGTGCGCCCCACCACCAGCCGTCCGTCCGCGTCCACCGCGAGCAGCGGCCGGAGCGCGGCCTCGCGCCAGCGGAATTCGTCGTAGGCCCAGGCGGCCGGCTGGGTGAAGTGGCTCCCGTCGACGACGCGGGTCCACTGCTCGGTGTAGCGCCCGTCCTTCCACTGGAGCGTCATCACGCCCGACGCCTGCTCCCAGCTGGCAGGTTCGCCAGGGGGGACGGCCACGAGCGACAGGAAGGCCACGGCCAGGTCCTCGCCGCGGGCCTCCGTGCGCAGCCAGCCGTCGGTGAGGGCGTGGACATAGGCGGACTTCATGTGGAACGCGGGGGGAAGCAGGGTTCCCCCCAGGTCGGCTTCGGGCACCGTCCTGGGGATGGGCAGCCGCTCCCAGGACAACACCTTCCCCTCGGAGGACAGTCGCACCAGGTCGTACGTCGGCCCTGGCGCGATGGTGCGCTCGAGGCCCACGGTGACCTCCCCGGACGGGTGCACCGTGAAGTCACTCAAGTGGTCACGGGCCACCGCGTCGAACCGCCACAGGGGCGTGCCGTCCCGCGCGGACACGGTGAGCCGGCGGGTGTCCCGTCCTTCCGCGTCCTGCGTCGTCTCCAGCACGAAGGTGCGTCCAGCGGCCCGCCGCACCTTGAGCCCGCCGAAGTCCGCGCGCGGCCGCACCCGGGAGGACGGGGCGCCCTTCTCGAACGCCCGGATGAGCCCGGGCGCGGCGCAGTCAGCGCCCTCGCACGGAGCCGTGGGCCCGTCCGTCCCGTGACAGGCGGAGGCGCCCCATGACAGCAGCGCACCCAGCAGATTCCGCGTCCGGCGGAGGTCCATGACTCGCATGCCCCATCATACGGAGGCACGCGGCCCGGCGGGTCGTGCCCGCCGGACGGAAGCTCTTCCCGCTACGGCACCGACACCGCCTGGAGCGCGGCGCGGCTGGGCTGCTCATCCCCCGTGATGCTCACCACGAGGCGCTGGAGGCAGCCCGCGAACTCCTGCTTCAGCGCGTCCGCCGTCACCGCCTGGAGGTGCGCGGGGCGCTGCGCCACCGACTCCACCGGGAAGCCCCGCACGCGCGCCTCGAGCAGCGCCTCCACCCACGCATCCGTGGAGATGAACGACACCCCCTGCCGCGCCAGCAACCGCGCGCGGGCATTCGCCAGGTCCTTTTCGGACACCTCCTTCGCGAACGCCGCCAGCGTCTCGCGCAGCGACGCCACGCCTTCGCTCATCCGCTGCGCATCCATGCTGCCGCCCAGCAGGAGGTGCGCCGCGCCGCCCCGGCCAATCCAGGGCTCGGCGCCGAAGCCGTAGGACGCTCCCGTTCCGGAGCGCGTCCGATCGTAGGCCTCCACCTCCAGCAGCTCCGCCATCAGCGCGTAGCGCGCCTCCAGCTCCGGCGTGGCCGTGGGCAGCCGGCAGGCCAGCTGCACCTGGCCCTGCGTGGCCCCGGGCCGCGCGGTGAAGAGCGTGTTCACCTTCGCGGACGCCGCGGGCAGCGCCGGCGCGGGCGGCACGGCCACCGGCTGCGGCTTGCCCCGGCTCCAGTCGCCCAGGTACTTGCGCACCATCGGCTCGACGTCCTTCACTTCGAACTCCCCCGCCACCACCACCGTCGTGTTGCCCGGGCGGTAGACGTCCTCCAGCCACTCCTGCGCCTCCGACCAGGACACCTTCGCCATCTGCGCGCCCGTGGCCTCGGTGGCGTAGGGGTGCGTGCCGTAGAGCGCCTGCATCAGGTTCCGGTGCGCGAGCACTTCCGGCCGCGTGTCCACCGCCTCACGCCAGGGCTGCACCTGCTCGCGCCAGTAGCGCACCACGGCCTCCGACGTGCGGGTGGTGGACAGGTCCTCCGCGAGCATCGCCAGCATGTTGCCCACGTTGCCCGCCGTGCCGGCCATGTCCACGCGCACGTGGTCCAGCGCCGTGCGGGTGGACTCGTGCAGGCCCCAGTCGCTCGGGCGGCCCTCGAAGTGCGACTCGCGGAAGGAGCCCCACTTCGCCAGGTCCGCCACGCCCGGCTTCACCCCGTGCGCCGTTCCGCCGCCCATCGCCGCGCCCACCCGCACCACCGGCAGGCCCGGCCGGGGCACCAGCAGCACCTCCATGCCGTTCTCCAGCTTCAGCACCTGCACGGGCGCCGTGGTGGCCGCCAGCATGGACGGCGTGACGCGCTCGCCGCCCTCCACCGCGGGCTCGCCCCCGGGCAGCTTCGCCAGCGTGGGGAGCGCCGTCGGCGTGCCGCTCTCTCCCGGCCGCACGAGGATGGCGTGCGCCCGGTCGCGCTGGAGCCACTGGTACGCGAAGTCCGTCACCTTGCTCCCACCCAGCCCCATCAGCGCCATCTGCGAGCGCGTGTACGAGCGCACGTCCGTGGTGAAGTGGGTGAGCAGCGCGCGGCTCCGGGTCCGCGCCAGCAGCCGCTCCGACTCCAGCACCATGTTCGTCACCACCTGGCGGCGCAGGGACTGGAAGTTGAACTCCTGGCCCAGCACGCCGCTGGCTTCAATCTCCCCGCTCCAGGTCTTGTGCACCTGGTCCAGCACCTTCTCCGCGCTGCGCTCCGGGTGGTCCCCGCGAGACAGGTGCACGCGCACGATGAGCAGCGACGCGCGGGTGCCGGGCACCAGCCCCGTGGAGATGCCCGCGATGTCGCCATCGCTGCGCACCGCCTCCCAGAGGTTGCTGTCCAGGCTGACGCCCACGAAGTCATGCAGGGCGCTGGCCTCGTCGAAGGAGCGCGGCAGCACCCAGGACAGGTACAGCTCCGGCGACGGCACCGCTGCCGCGTACACCGGCATCGTCTTGCTGACCGGGGCGACCGCGGGCTCCGGGCGCTTCGCGGGCAGGCGCGTGTCCAGGGCCAGTGGGGCGCCGGTGCCCACCCACGCGGGCGGCAGGTTCTGCAGGAGCGTGGCCTCCACCTCCGCCAGGTCCACGTCCCCGGAGATGACCAGGGTGACGTTGTCCGGGCGGTAGTGGGCGCGCGCGAAGCGGTGCGCGTCCGTCAGGGTGAGGGCGGACAGCGACTCGTGCGAACCCACCACGGGCCGCGCGTACGGGTCCCCCGCCGGGAACGACGCCGCGTGTACCCAGCTGAACACCTGGCCCACGTAGCCCGTCTCGTTGCGCTGGCGCAGCTCGTTGCGCACCACCTCGCGCTCCACCGCGAAGACCTCCGGGCTGACGTTGGAGAGCGGCGACGACAGCCGCTCCCCCTCCAGCTTCACCAGCGCGCCCAGCGACTCCTTGGGCGCGAGCTCTTCATACGCGGTGTAGTCCAGGCTGGTGGAGGCGTTGGAGTGCCCCGCGCCGGAGGCATTGAGCCGCGCCTGCACGGAGGGCCCGTTAGCGGGACGCGCGCGGAAGGCCAGGTGCTCCACCAGGTGCGCCAGTCCCTCCTTGCCGCCCGGATCGCTGGAGCCTCCCGCGCCCACCACCGCGACCACCGCCACCACGGGTGCGCGCGCATCGCGCTCCACCACCACGCGCAGGCCGGACGGCATGCGGAAGTCACGCAGGGGGAAGGACACGTCGCGCATGACGACCTGTCCTCGCGGAGGAAGCGTGGCGCAGCCTCCCAGGGACAGCGAGACCAGCGCGGCCATGGCCAGGCGCGAGGCGCGGACGGAACCCGACAGGAAAGACATACGACTCCAGGCACGAACCCGGAGGCAGCCCACGAAGGGCCCACGGCCCCACGCCTCCCCCCGGGCGGGAAATGAAAAATGTGGATGATGGAACGACCGGGGAGACAACGTCTGACGGAAGCGGACCGCAAGGGCAAAGCCAGACGATGGCGTGCTCATAGCATGCTCACCCATGGCCCGTCATCCCACCCTCCGTGCAAGAAGGGGATGACAGGAATTGCATGGAGCACGGGCTCCGCCGTGTCCACGGTCCTCCGGTTAGGATGAAGGCCATGTCCCTTCCGCCGCGCGTCGTGCTGCCGCTGTTGGCCTGCGCCCTCTGCGTCTCCTCCTGCTTCTGGCTGGACGACGACTTCCCCAGGGCCACGGGGGAATGCCGGGGGACGCATCAGGGACGGCGCGTGCGTTGGCCCCTCGATGAGTACTCCTCCCTGGTGCACCGCTCCGTTCAGGGCGAGCTGCCGGCCACCTTCATCGACCTGGACTACACGCCGGAGGACGAGCCGGTCCTGGAGGGCTTCG